>NZ_JBXAYB010000002.1:0-305615 GCF_056782115.1 Dellaglioa sp. CoH-56-MRSF-14
AATACTGGGATAAAGCCATTTAGAAACATATTAAATTTTATATTATTTCATCCGTCAACTTGACAGGGCCTAGTACAGGTCATGGTGGCCTCTTTTTTTGTTTTCAGAATAAAAAACTGGTGTTGATGAATTTTATTTCACCAACACCAGAAAGTGTACACCCTTAAAATAGCTATGTTCTATAATGTTTTTTAAATTTGTTTCAACAAACTAATATTGTCCTTTTTTGAATAAGATAGGACAATTGATGACTTAATCCAGTAGTTGTATGAATAATGTATTGTGTTAAAAATTAGCGTTTAATTTATCTATTACTTTTTAGGACGATGTACAGGGTATACAGTGAAATTAATAGGGCAACGATACTTACTGTTGTAGATAGAATATTCATTTGTTTTACCTCCATTTTTTAGATATACTATAAAGACAGGATAATTATGTAGAATAACTTTATCTATTAACAAATGTCACTAATGCTAACTGTATAACAGCAGTTAGCATTTTTTATTAATACTCCATGCGATATATATAATAGCATCAGAGTAGAATGAAGACAGATCTATTTTAAGTTTTAAGCTAAAAATAGTTTATTATGATCTATTTTATAACCTAAAATTAAATGTAAATTTTTATCAATAGTTTGGATAAACAGCTTATTATGACGTGATTTCAACTCAGATACGTGAAGTAAATCTTGAAGTAACAAGGGTTTATCAGAGGGAGTAACAATTAAAATAAAATATTCTGATGTACTAATTACCTTAGAAATAGGGTAAAATAGATTATTAGTAGTGTAATATAAATTAAAATTTTTATTTAAATCAATAGTGGCTAATTCTAAATCGATCATTCGCATAATATTTAACCATCCTTTAGTAGAAGATATAATTATTATGCATTTTTTTTAATGAAAATGAAAGGAATGAGGAAAAAAAATGCCAAGAGGATTAATTATTGAAGATGATACAATTATTTCTGATAATATTGTTGAAGCAACAGCAAAAATTATGACGTTAGAGCAAGCGTTCGATGGCGAGGAAGGCTTTTTTAAAGCTTCACAAAATATATATGATATTATTATTTTAGATTTAATGCTTCCTACAATATCGGGATTTGATGTATTAAAAAAAATTCGAGAAAAGAAAATTGACACGGCAGTGCTAATCTTATCAGCAAAAGATAGTGTTGACGATAAAATTACCGGATTTAATTTAGGGGCGGATGATTATTTAGCTAAGCCATTCAATTTAAACGAATTACAAATGAGAATAAAGGCTCTTCTGAAAAGAACAATGAAATTTGAAATAGATAGTGAATTAAAATATCAAGATATGATTTTATCTGATAACAGAACAATTATTTCTGGCAGCCAATCTATCAATTTACAGGGTAAAGAGTATGAATTTTTAACATACTTACTGGAAGATAAGAATACTATTTTAACGAAAGAACAAATATTTGACCGTGTTTGGGGATTTACGTCCGATACTAGCATTACGGTTGTAGAAGTTTATATGAGTAATCTGAGAAAAAAATTAAAAAAGATTGGTCATGAAAAAATGATTCGAACAATTAGAAACGTTGGTTATCTGGTTGAACCTGATGAAAAATAAGGCAAATAGAGATACGCGTATAAAATTATTTTTTATGTATCTTTTAAGCTTCAGTATTATTTTTGTAACACTTGGTTTAATTGTATATAGTTCATTTAATGACACCTTAACAGTTAATGTAGATATATCAATGAAAAAACAAATTAGACGAATAAAAGATTCTAATTATGTCTCCATAAATAGAATCGATGATAGTCCACTTTTGAAGCAAGCACCTGACTTTAAAGTCTATCAAATCTTATGGTCACAAAATGGAGAAATAATTAATAAAGATGCAATGGGTACCAGATACCCCGTTTTTAATAAGATACCATTTAAAAAATCTGATTTAAACAAATTTAAAACAATTAAACAAAAAAACGGACCTACGTTTAGGTCATACTTAATGGAAATTCCAGACTCAGCTGTTAAAAAATGGCATAAAGCACGATATATTCAAATTATTGAAAATATTGAGATTAATCAAAACTCATTGATTAGTTTTAGGAATATTTTACTTGTATCTCTGCTTATTTTTGGAATGTTGTCGATTGCCTTAAGTGTTATTTTATCATCTATTAGTATTAAACCAACGATTAGTGCATGGAATAAGCAAAGAGAATTTATCGATAATGCAGCCCATGAGCTTAGAACACCATTGACGATAGTACAAAATAAATTAGAGTATTTGTTAACAAAACCTAATGCAAATATTATCGATGAAAGCGAGTCAATTGCAACTTCATTAAGTGAGATTAGACGATTAAATAATCTAACAAAAGATCTATTATTGTTAGCTAATTCAGATTCTAATGCTAATGTGTTTAACTTTAAGAAAGTCCTTGCTAAGGAATACTTTGAGAATATTATTCATCCTTATGCAGATATTGCGCTTAGTCAAAATAAACAATTTTATTTTCAAATAAATATTGCAAGTAAGTACATTCAATTAGACGAAGACCGTATACATCAATTAATTGTCATTTTACTTGATAATGCATTGAAATACACAGTAGCGGGTAATGAAATTTCGTTTATCGTTATTGAGTCGGCTAAGCAACTAGTGATACAAGTCATTAATGATGGAGAAAATATTAGTGATACACATAAAAAAATAATCTTCCAACGCTTTTATAGAGAAGAAAAATCAAGAAATCGTAAAACAGGTGGTAATGGGTTAGGCTTGTCAATTGCGAAATGGATCGTTGAAGAGCATAAAGGTAAAATTGAAGTTAGAAATAAGATACCGAAGGGTGTCGTTTTTGAAGTTACATTACCAATGAAATCAAATGAATAAGTAAGGATAGGTTAATAATATGGAATTAGAATTTTTAGGTACAGGAGCAGGAGCACCTGCAAAAAATAGAAATGTAACCAGTATTGCACTAAAACTACTAGATGAACGTAATAGTGTTTGGTTGTTTGATGTAGGTGAAGCAACACAACATCAAATTTTACAAACGACAATAAAACCTCGGAAAATCGAAAAAATATTCATTACACATTTACACGGAGATCATATTTTTGGGTTGCCAGGTCTTTTGAGTAGCCGATCATTTCAAGGAGGTAATGGACCTTTAACTATTTTTGGTCCTAAAGGAATTCAAAATTTTGTGAAGACCAGTTTACAAGTTTCTGAAACGAAGTTGTCATATACAATTAAATTTGTAGAACTTGATAAACCTGGATTAATATTTGAAGATAGCACTTTTAAAGTATATTTTGATTACTTAGATCATCGTATTATAAGCGTGGGTTATCGAATTGTGGAACATGATTATGCAGGCGAATTACAAATAGATAAACTTAAAGAATTAAATATTCCGTCTGGTCCAATTTATGGAGAATTAAAAGCCGGTAAAATAGTTCAATTAGAAGACGGCACAAAATTAAATGGAAATGATTTTTTGGGAGAAACTAAAAAAGGGCGTATTGTCACAATTTTGGGCGATACAAGAAAAACAAAAAATAGTTATACATTAGCTGAAAATGCAAATGTTCTGGTTCATGAGAGTACATTTGAAAAAGCTGAATCAAAAATGGCAAGGAATTATTATCATACAACTAGTGCTCAGGCTGCAGAAATCGCTAAAAAATCAAACGTGAAAATGTTATTATTGACACATATTTCCGCAAGATATGTTGGTAAAATGGCCATTACTTTACAGAGTGAGGCAAGAAGTATCTTTAAAAATACAACGGTTGTTAGAGATTTTGATGTAATTAATGTGCCGTTTTCTCAAAAGGAAAAAGTAAATGATTAGTCAATATAAAGAGTTAAAAGATTTACGTAATAGAATCGTTCTAATTAGTGGTGGTTCAAGTGGTTTAGGTAAGGAACTGGCATATGAGGTTGCTAGAAAAGGTGCAATTGTTGTTATTTGCGCTAGACAAATGGATAAACTTACAGAGGTTAAAGATGCTTGTCAGCGTCTATCTGGTCGATTGGCTTATGCGATTGAATGTGATGTTTCTGATCCAATTCAAATTGAAAAAATGGTTAAAAAAATTGAATCTTCAATTGGACCGATTGAAGTACTTATAAATAATGCAGGGTTTGGTTTGATGGAGAATGTGTTATCTTTTGATATGGATGTTGCTGAAAAAATGTTTAGAGTAAACGTCTTGGGGCTAATGTACATGACTCAAAATGTTGCGCTAAATATGGCAGATAGAAAATATGGCGTTATTATTAATATTGCATCTATTGCTGGGAAAATTGCAACACCGAAATCAGCAATTTATTCAGCAACGAAATATGGTGTCCTTGGTTATTCTAATGCGTTGAGATTAGAATTAAAACCACTAGGGATTAAAGTTATGACAGTTAATCCTGGACCAATTGATACTAATTTCTTCAAAATAGCTGATAAAGAGGGCAACTATTTAAAAAATATTGGATCAATGATGCTAAATCCTGCGCATGTTGCAAAGATTATATCAAGAAACATAAGTACAAATAAACGCGAAATTAATTTACCATATTATATGGAAATGGCATATTTGGGATATACAATTTTCCCTAAAATGGGAGATTTACTTGCGGGTACAGTATTTAACAAAAAATAGTGGGGGAAAATATGAAAAAACAATGGCGAACAATCATAGCGTTATTACTTATTATCGTAATAGCAATTTTTTCAATTTTAAATGTAAAGGAAGTTTCAATTAATTTTTGGTTTGCAGAAATTAAAATGCCAATGATTCTTATTTTATTATTTTCAATTTTAGCAGGAGCACTACTGATAGGTCTGTTAACAACAAGTGCAACTTTAAAATTAAAAAAAGAAAATAAAGAATTAAATCAACAATTGGATGACTATAAAAATAATTTTGATGAATCATTGAAAAATTCAATTGATAAAATAAAAACTCAGAATAGAAAAGAAGTTCAATTACTACAAAATGAAATTAAAACGTTAAAATCAGAAAATATAAATCGTTAGTAAAGTAGAGGTTTAACATGATTGAATCAAAGTATAGTTGGAAGTTTTTAGATTTAAGTAATGACAAAATACCTAATGAAATATTTGAAAATATTCAATTAGATCATTCATTGATATCTTTACTATGGAGCCGCGGACTTACATCTGAAAAAGCTATTACTGATTTTTTAAATGTAGGAGCAGAAAACATTCACGATCCAATGCTTATGCATGATATGAGTAAAGGAATTGAACGAATTCAACAAGCAATAGTTAAAAATCAAAAAATAACGGTTTATGGTGATTATGATGCTGATGGGTTAACGAGTACCTCAATCATGTTTGAGACACTTAGTGATATGGGCGCAGATGTGGAAACTTATATACCTAACCGATTTATAGATGGTTACGGACCTAATGTAGATGCTTATAAAAGAATAATAGACAATGGTACTAATTTGATTATTACTGTTGATAATGGTGTATCAGGGAATGAAGCAATAGAATTTGCTCAATCTCAAGGTATAGATGTTATCGTAACCGATCATCATGAATTACCAGATGTTTTACCAAAGGCTTATGCAATAATTCATCCTCGACATCCTGAAGGAAAATATCCGTTTGGAGAACTTTCAGGTGCTGGTGTGGCATTTAAAGTTGCGAGTGCATTAACAGGTGATATTTCAGAAGAATTACTAGATTTAGTGGTAATCGGTACAGTAGCAGATTTGGTATCACTGACAGATGAAAATCGTTCACTTGTAAGTTTCGGTCTGAAGGTTTTACAACAAACGTTCCGGCCAGGATTGATTGCATTAATGGAAGTTGCGAATGTAAAACAGGAAACAGTAGATGAAAAAGATATTGGTTTTGGTATTGCGCCGCGTTTAAATGCAATTGGGCGATTAGGTGATGCAAATATTGGTGTTGAACTGTTAACTAGTCTAGACGATGAACGAGCACAGGAAATAGCAAACTTTGTTCAATCTGAAAATGTACGCCGTCAAAAAATTGTAGCAGATATATTAGAACTAGCATTGAAACAGGCTACAGCAGAGTATAATCAGTACAAGAAAACACTGGTAATAACAGGTGAAAATTGGCACGAAGGTGTATTAGGTATCGTTGCTAGTCGTGTTGTTGAAGTAACTGGTAAACCGACAATTATTTTAAACCAAGATACAGAGAAGGGCTATTTAAAAGGATCCGGTCGAAGTATTGATACATTTCATTTGTATAACGCAATTAATGAACATAGAGAATTAACATCTCATTTTGGTGGACATCATATGGCCGTGGGATTAACATTTCCCATTCAAAACTTAGAAAGATTTAGATTAGACTTGGAAAATGAAGCAGTATCTCAAGGAATTCAATTGAACGTTAAGCCAGCCAAAGTGGTTGTAGCAAAGCTAAATGTAGATCAATTGACTTTGGATTTTTATAAGGATATTGAAAAATTAAAACCATTTGGTACAGACAATGAAAAACCGATTTTTGAAATTAAATATAAATCAATACAAAATGTTAAGGCTATTGGTAAAACAGGAACTCACTTAAAATTTGAAGTTGTTGGTGAGAAAGAAAAAATTAGTGGAATTTCATTTTCAAATGCAAAGTATGTTGATGATTTCAAGAATACTTTAGATGAGATCAAATTAATCGGTGAAATTGAAAAAAATGTATGGATGAATAAAACAAATTTACAGTTAATGGTACAGGACATTAAATTTGAAGGGCTTGTAATTATTGATGAAAGAACTGACCACGTGAATAAAAGTTTATTTCAAAATGAAGGCTTGTTTATATTCTGGAATAAAAAAAATTATGACCAAGTAAAACAATTTTCATCAGACAAACAGATATTTAAGCAGGCTGATCAACTAAAAAGTGTATCAGATTTTGATAATCAAAGAACAATTATATTTGTAGATTGCCCAAGCTCGTTGGAACAAATGTCTACAATATTACGTTTATCGGATAGTCAGAAAATAATTGCAGTATTTTTAAAGACTAACAGTGCCTATTTAGATGGTATGCCATCCAGAGAACAGTATGCAAAGTTATATAAATTTGTGATGAGTCATAAAGATGTTGATATTAATAATCAACTAATCGTCTTATCTGATTTTTTAAAAATAAAGAAAAATTTATTAATATTCATGATTAAGGTGTTTTTAGAGTTGGAATTTGTTAAAATAAAAGATGGATTAATGACTGGAAAAAGTACAACAAATAAAATGGACATTAAAAATACTTCTGAATATAAGCTAAGAAATAATCGAATATTAGCTGAAGATAAGTTAGTCTACTCTAAAGAGAATGATCTTAAAAAGTGGATACTTGAACAATTGAATACAGAAGATTAAAGGAGCGTTTATTAATGGTATTAGATTTAACAAAGTATATTGCTGCAATTCCTGATTACCCAGAAAAAGGTGTTGTTTTTCGAGATATATCACCCTTAATGGCAGACGGAGCAGCATACCGCGAAGCAACAAATAAAATTGTAGAATATGCCAAGAGTAAAAATGTTGAGATGATTGTTGGCCCTGAAGCTAGAGGGTTTATTGTTGGATGTCCAGTGGCCTATGATCTAGGTGTAGGATTTGCACCAGCTAGAAAAAAAGGTAAGTTACCTCGAGAAACCGTTGAGGCCAAGTATGCATTGGAGTACGGAGAATCTGCACTATATATGCATAAGGATGCGGTACAACCTGGACAGAGGGTTTTAGTAACAGATGATTTATTAGCAACTGGTGGTACGATTGCAGCGACGATAGAATTAGTTGAACAATTAGGTGGTATTGTTGTAGGGACTGCCTTTTTTATTGAATTAGATGATTTAAAGGGCCGTCAAAAAATAAAAGACTATGATATATTCAGTTTAATGAACTATTAAATTCATGATTACAGCTTTATGATAGCTATTGTTGTATAATTTTATAAAATGAGGCTCTAGTATTGGATTTTCGTCCAATACTAGAGCTTTTTATTTTTAAATTAAGCTACGAGCTTTTGAATATTATCTTCCTTTTACCAAGAACAGACGGTTGTTTGCGAAATATTAATTATATATACATCAGTTTGGGTCCAAGATACAGGTATAATACTGATTTTTTATAATTCAGAAAGTCACTTAAAGCTTTTTTAATGTTAGGTATATAAAAATGTGCGAAATATGTGCAAAGTCATATGATGTTTTAATGCTTTATAGTCTCTTTTTATACAAAATAAAAAACACAAATGCCTTTAAACTGGCGTTTGTGTTTTTTTATTTTGGTTTAATATGATATAAAAAGGAGAGTACAGGATTTGAACCTGCGCGCGCCATTACAGCGTTCGCCGGATTTCGAGTCCGGTGCATTACCACTCTGCCAACTCTCCAAAATAACTTTGTTTAGTATATCAACTTTTTAATATAATTGCAAAACTCATTTAATTATTATCAATGCTTATTAAGTTAGCAAGAAATATCCACGTGTAGCTTGCGCCAAATAATAAGCTTAGCAGATGAATATATAAAATTATTGTTGGATATGACTGAACATTTTGAATAGAATTTATGGGGTCTCCAAAAAAATCACTCAAGCCATAATATGAAATAGCTACTAAGTGATCAACAACATGGACACTGGGTAACTTAGAGACAAATTCGGTAACTTTTGATTCACCTCCTAAAACGCCTATTAAAGAAGTTCCAACAAGCAAACCTTCATAGAAAATATTTAATGCAAATTCAGCAATAACCTGTACAGTATGTGCAAAATTATTTTGAACAATGTATGAAAGTAATTTTAATAAATAGAATGAACTAAAGGTAATGATAATAATACCTAATATAAATGTAAAAATAACTGTTGTTTCCATTAGTGGTGTAATCAAATTCATATAATTAATTAGATAAAAAATGAATGTAGTAATAAGTAATAATAAATACGATTCAATTTGCCAGAGTTTTGTTTTTTTAGGGAATAATTTTAGGTATGAAAAAAAACTATAACAAAACAGTAATGAAGCAATGCTAAATGTTAGTAGTCTTAAAATTAAGAACCTGGGGAAAAACATTAGACCAAAAATTGTACCTATTAAAAAACTTACTGCATAAAAATAAAATTTTTGTTCTTTTTCTTGAATAACTAAAAACGACAAAAAAGGGTGTTTAAATCTATTTTGTCTTGGTATTTTTGTAGGGGTGAATATATATTTAAAAAAATTAGTCAAACCTTTATCCCAAATAGTTAACCCAATCATAGACACCCAAATAATTAAAACAATTAAATAAAATGTTTGTGCAATCATATTAATCCCCTTTTTCGTATAAATATATGGTTAAATTTTATACGTCTAACTGGACAATTACAAGAGAATACATAAAGTGATTCTATAATTAGTATTCAAGGGGAATTAAGTGCAATTAAGTGCAATTAAGTGCAATACGACCAATGAGTCTTGTAATCGTTGCCAAATTTTATCTGTTCGCCGAGTGTGATAGTTTATTGATAAAGATATTTCTAGGGTAGTAATAAAAGTATTTAGGTTTAGTATTTGAAACTGAATAATGATACCTTTTTAAACCAGTGATACCAAATCTTGCCATCAAATGAGACATCAAGTACAATAAAAACAATATAATAAATGGAAGCTGGAAGATTAATGAAAATTGGAATTGATCGAATTAATTTTTTTACATCGAATCAGTACGTTGATATGTCAGAATTAGCTAATGTCAGAAATGTAGATCCTAATAAATATTTAATTGGAATTGGCCAATCAAAAATGGCTGTTATACCGCCGACACAGGACGTGGTGACGATGGGTGCAAATGCTGCAGATCTATTAATAGATAACGAAAATAGAGACAAAATTGACTTTGTTATTTTTGCAACAGAATCCGGTATTGATAATTCAAAGTCGGCAGGAGCCTACGTTTCAGGTCTTTTAGGCTTAAAACACGTGAGATCAATCGAAATTAAGCAAGCTTGCTATGGAGCAACGGCCGCTATTCAATTGGCAAAAGGACATGTGTCGCTTAATCCAAATAGTCAGGTTTTAGTCATTGGTGCTGATATTGCTAGATATGGTCTAAATACTGCGGGTGAACCTACACAAGGTGGCGGCGCTGTCGCAATGATTATTACGAAAAACCCAAAAATACTTTTATTAGATGCAGATAGTGGATTTGTAACGGAAAATGTTATGGATTTTTGGCGCCCATTAAATCACAGCGAAGCACTTGTAGACGGTAAAACTTCTCAGAACGTATATTTAGATTTTTTTAATCAAACATGGAATGAGTATAAAAATAAAACAGGATTAACTGTTGCTGATTTTAAGGCTATTTTATATCATTTGCCATATACAAAACTTGGTGTTAAAGGTTTAAGAGAAGTCCTTAATGAAGCGACAGATAGCAAAAAAATTGAATTAGAACGAGAATTTGAGGCAGCTAAAAAGTATAATAATCAGGTTGGAAATTTATATACTGGCTCACTATATTTAAGCTTTATATCTTTACTTGAAAATAGTAATGATTTAGAGGCCGGTGATAGAATAGGGATGTATAGCTATGGTTCAGGGGCAGTTGGAGAATTCTTTTCTGGTACATTAACAGATAATTTCAAGAGTCAATTACCGAAAATTAATTTAGAAGAACGTGTTCAAGTTTCTATTGAATTATACGAGAATATGTATCAAAATCATTTAAAAAATGATGGAGCAGATATTTATTTAGATTACAGTAATGATAAATCTAAATATATTTTAATAGGCAGCAAAAATATGCAAAGGCAATATTCTATTCAATAGAAAAAGCTACTAGATTAGTCTGACTAATTTAGTAGCTTTTTCTGCTTTGTTCATTAAAAATGACGATAGAGTCCAATGACTTTGCCTAAAATAGAGACAGAATCTAAAATAATTGGTTCCATTGAATCATTTTCGGGTTGGAGACGAAAATGATTTTCTTCTTTGAAAAATCTTTTACAGGTTGCCTCATCAAATTCATTCATTGCAATAACAATTTCACCATTTTCAGCAGTTGACTGTTTTCTGACAATAACTTGATCTTCATTTAATATCCCAATATTAATCATGCTTTCTCCGCGAATTGTTAACATGAATAAATCATCTGAGGAATTAAAGTCAGGTGGGAGGGGGAAATAATCAGTTACCTGTTCAACAGCCAAAATGGGTACACCAGCAGTAACGGTCCCGACCATTGGAATTAAATTTTCATGACTATTAACGCCAATCGCATCTAATCCAAGTGGTGTAAGTTCAATTGCCCTAGGTTTGGTGGGATCTTTAGTTAGTAATCCTTTTTTTTCAAGTCGAGCAATGTGTCCATGAACAGTGGAAGTAGATGATAGAGAAACAGCTTCGCCAATTTCTCTAACAGTTGGTGGATAACCCTTCGTGTCCACTCGTTCATGAATAAAGCGCAAGACTGCAAGTTGTTTGCTGTCAGATGCTTTTGTCATTTAGTACACCTCATCATCATTATTTATTATTTTAATAGTAGCATATGAAAGTAGTTGTTGCAAACAAACGTTCGGTTAATTTGAATAATTGTTTTTTATCATATTATCAGGTATGCTTATGAGTGAAATTTTAAGGAGTGATAATAAATGATCCCAGAAGATTTAGCACCAAGAATAAATGAATTAGCTGCAAAAAGTAAAACTGATGAAGGTTTAACAAAGGCTGAAGAAGCTGAAAGAAAAGAACTTCGTGAAACGTATCTTGCATTATTTAGAGAAAGTTTTAGAAGTCGAGTTGAAATGATGCAGGTTTATGATAAAACAGGTAAAGAAGTAACACCTGACAAAGTAAAAAAAGTTCAACGTGATAAAGGTTTACGAGATAACTAAGAAAATAGTTCCCAATTTGAATAGATTTACCTTTTCTTTTATGTGAAAATTGTGTAGAATTAGTGATTGAAGTGAATTGAAAGGGGTCTTGAATTATGTCAATGGGAATGACGATTTTAATCGCCGTTATTGCGTTAGCAGTTGGACTTGTCGGAGGATTTTTCGGTGCTCGTAAGTATATGGAAACATATTTACAAAAGAACCCACCAATCAATGAAGATATGTTAAGAATGATGATGGTCCAAATGGGCCAAAAACCTTCTGAAAAGAAATTACATCAGATGATGTCATCTATGAATGCACAAGCAAAAAATAGTTCGCAAAAAAAATAATTTAATATTTTATGAACAGGCAAGGATTTCCTTTGCTTGTTTTTTTTTATAAAAAGGAGGAGTTAGAATGACTATATTTAGAAAACTTGGATGGTTTTTTAAACAAGAAAAAAAATCGTATGGAATCGCAGTATTCTTTCTGATTTTAGTGGCAATCTTCCAAATTATTCCACCTAAAATTATTGGAAATATCGTTGATAGTATGAGTGAAAATGAACTAACAGTGAGTAAGTTAGCAATTTGGATTAGTATCTTAGTTTTTGTTGCATTAGGGCAATATCTGTTTAGATATATCTGGAGAACCAATATTTGGGGTAGCGCTGCTCGCCTTGAAAAAATTTTACGTACTCGATTATTTAAACATTTTATGCAAATGGATCAATCTTTTTTTCAGCAAAATAGAACAGGCGATTTGATGGCACATGCAACGAATGATTTAACAGCTATTCAGCAGGTTGCTGGTGCAGGTATACTAACTTTTGCTGATTCAATTATCACGGGTGGGACAACTATAATTGCAATGATATTTTTAATAGATTGGCGTTTAACAATCTTAGCAATTATTCCGTTACCTTTATTGGCGGTTATGGCTAGATATTTAGGAACTAAAATACACACTGCTTTCTCTACATCTCAAGCAGCGTTTTCAACGTTGAATAATAAAACGCAAGAGAGTGTCAGCGGAATTAAAGTGATTAAGACTCTTGGACAAGAACAAGAAGATATTGAAGATTTTGAAGGAAAAGTTGAAGAAACTATCAAGATTAATAGAAAAGTTAATTTATTGGATGCATTGTTTGATCCAATAACAAGTTTAATTATTGGATTGTCATATGTTTGCACTATCATTTTAGGTGGATACTATGTGGCTAACAACGTTATTTCAATTGGACAACTGATTTCATTTATAAGTTATATTGCGTTACTTGTTTGGCCGATGTTTGCTATTGGTCGATTATTTAATGTTATTGAACGTGGAAATGCTAGTTATGATCGTGTTCAAATATTATTAAATCAAAAAAGTGGCATTGTAGATAATGAAAAGGGGTTAGATAAATTACCGGTGGGATCTTTTAAATTTGATGTCCAGCATTTTAATTATCCAGATGATGATCGGGAAAGCTTGCATAATGTTAAATTTGAAATTGGTTCTGGTCAAACTCTTGGCATTGTTGGAAAAACGGGTGCTGGCAAATCAACGATTATGAAATTGATACTTCGTGAATTTGATGCATACAACGGAATGATTTCAGTTAATAATTCAAATATTAAAGAGTATGCCTTAGATACGTATCTGAAGTCAATTGGTTACGTTCCTCAGGAAAGCTTTTTATTTTCAACAACTATTTTAAATAATATACGTTTTGCTAATATGAATTTAACAAAAGAAAAGGTTGAAATGGCTGCATTTAATGCTGATTTGGATAGTGATATCACTGAATTACCACTAAAATATGAAACAGAGGTTGGAGAACAAGGAATATCCCTCTCTGGTGGCCAAAAGCAACGTTTAGCTATCGCTCGTGCCCTTGTAATTAATCCAGAGCTATTAATTTTGGATGATGCTCTTTCGGCAGTTGATGCCAGAACGGAATCTATTATTTTAACTAGATTAAAAGAGAAACGTCAAAATAAAACAACTATTATTTCTGCAAGCCGTATGAGTAGTGTAAAAGATGCAGATGAAATTATCGTAATTGATGGTGGAACAATTATTGAGCGAGGACAGCATGATACGTTAATGACATCAAAAGGTTGGTACTATCAAATGACAACTAAACAACAACTTGAAAGCAAGTTAGAGGGAGATGAAATTAATGAGTGAAAAGCCTAAATCTAGCTGGCAAAAAGAACTGAGCGGTAAAGAACAAAGAACAGTTATTAAAAGATTGTTGCCCTATACAAAAGATTTTAAAGCCGATTTTTTAATCGCAATTTTATTTGCGGCCATATTAAGTGGAATTAATATATTACTACCTCTTCTTTTACAGTATTATATGGATAACTATCTTCAATCGAAATCAACACCACTAAATATTATGTTTTTATTTGCGGGTCTTTACTTTATCGGTGTAATTTTAAAAGCAATTACTCAATTCATTCAAATGTATTTGTACTCAATGGGTGCAGAAAAAACATTAGAAAAAATACGTGTCATTCTTTTTAAAAAAATTCACACGTTAGGGATGCGTTACTTTGATAAGACACCGGCTGGAGCTGTTGTTTCTAGGGTTACTAATGATACGATGACATTAGCAGATTTTTGGACGCTATTTATGACATTAATCGTTGGTGTATTTTCACTTATCTCTGCTTTTGTAGCAATGTATATTGCCAAGCCACAGATTGCATTGGTAACGTTGATTTTTATACCAATTTTACTAATAACAACATGGTATTACCAACGGTTTAGTTCAAAGGTTTATCGACAAATGAGAGAATATTTGAGTCGATTAAATACTAAATTAAATGAATCTATCGTTGGAATAAATGTGATTCAACAATTTCGCCAAGAAAAACGGATTGAAGGCGAATTTGAGGACACTAATGAACTTTATTTGAAAAAAAGATTTGAAATGATTCGAACTAATTCATTGTTACTTTCACCAATTATTAGTTTATTTTATGCATTGGCTGTAGTAATGACACTTGGGTTATTTGGAATTAGCAGTTTAGATCATTTTGTTGAAGCAGGAATGGTATATGCATTTCTAACATATTTACAAAATTTCTTCAATCCCATGACAAACTTAATGGATTATTTGACAACTTTCCAAGATGGAATCGTTGCAGGTAGCCGAATCATTAGTGTTCTTGATGACCAAACAATAGAACCACAACAAACACCCGTGGCAGGAGCCACAATTACTGAAGGTAAAATTGAATTCAAAAATGTTACTTTTTCTTATGATGATGAGAATGCTGTTTTAAAGAATATATCATTTACGGTACAACCTGGTGAAACACTTGCTTTCGTTGGACACACGGGTAGTGGTAAAAGTTCAACCATCAATATTTTGATGAGATTTTATGATTTTGAAGAAGGGCAAATTTTAATTGATGGTTTAGATATTAAAAAATATTCGACAGAAGAGTTACGTAAAAAAATGGGGCTTGTATTACAAGATTCATTTTTATTTTATGGTAATGTTGCTTCAAATATTAGAATGTTTAATCAAGATATTACTGATGAACAAATTGAAAAAGCTGCTAAATTTGTTCATGCTGATCAATTTATTGATAAATTACCTCGGCAGTATCAAACGAAAGTTGTTGAACGAGGGGCAACATACTCCGCTGGTGAAAAGCAATTGATTTCATTTGCGAGAACGATTGTAACTAATCCCAAAATTTTAATATTGGATGAAGCTACAGCTAATATTGATACGGAGACGGAACAACTTATACAAGATGGGTTAAAACAAATGAGACAAAATAGAACGACGCTTGTTATCGCACACAGACTGTCAACTATTGTTGACGCTAACCAAATTCTAGTGTTGGATAAGGGTCAAATTGTTGAACGAGGAACACATGAAGAATTACTAAAATTAAATGGTAAATACGCTGACATGTATAGTTTACAAAATATATCAGATGATTAAGTTTAATTTTAAATAAAAATACTGGTAGAAAATCAATATGATTTCCTACCAGTATTTTTTTTGGAATTTAATTATTATTTTTACTTTTATGGGGATCAACATATTTAAAATTGGGATTAATTTCAGTATCTAATTTTTGAAATGCAGCCATTAATTGGGTGTCCATTTCTGTTTGGACCTCATCAGTCAATTTTGTTTTTTTGTCTAAATAGATTGGATCACCGAATGAAACGGTTACTCTTTTTCTACTGAAAAGTTGCTTTAAGGTTAATGGACCTTGATAGACTGCTGGAACTAGGGGTACCTGTGCCATTCGAGCAATTAAGAGTGAACCACCTTTTAATTCCTCGGAATGTCGGGTACCTGAGGGAAACATAATTAATGATAATTCGCCTTTTTTTAAAAATTTAACTGGCGTTTTAATTGTTGATGGACCTGGATTTTCTCGATCAACTGGAAAAGCATTGGCATGAATTAAGATATAGCGTAAAATTGGATTTACAAATAGTTCTTTTTTTGCCATAAATGAAAACTTTTTAGGACTACCAGCTAAGGCAAAGTAAAGGGGGTCAAACCAAGTTCGGTGTGGACCTACTAAAATATACGATCCTTCAGGTAGTTTTTCTTTATTAATATAGTGGGCATTCCCATTGATTAAGAATAAAAGTACTCGTACAATACCTCGTGCAAATGAATAAAACATGTGGCAACAATCCTTTCAAATTTTAAACTTTGTATGGTAAGTATGACTAATTAAATTAAAAGTTGCAAGTTTAAAAAAAATTATAGAAAATGGGTAATGAAAAATGGTTTCACTTAATAACAATGAACGTATTGACCAATTATACTCAAATCAAATTAAAATCATTCAGAGTTCAGATGTTTTTTCTTTTTCACTGGATGCTGTTTTATTAGCCCATTTTGCAGATGTTTCAAGAAAAGAATCAACTAAAATAGTTGATTTATGTGCGGGCAATGGTGCAGTCGGGTTATTTGTTAGTCAAAAAACAAAGGGTCAAATTTATCAGATTGAACTTCAAGAAAAATTAGCTGATATGGCAAATAGAAGTATTGAATTGAATCACTTGGAAAATCAAGTACAAGTTAAGCAAACAGATTTAATCAACACGTTTGATTATCTAGAAAAAGACTCAATTGATACCGTATTGTGTAATCCACCTTATTTTCCAAATACGCCACAATCTTCTCAGAATCCTAACAAGTATTTAGCAATTGCACGACATGAAATTACAACTAATTTAGATAGTATTCTAGAAATTACTAGCGGTTTATTGAAAATGAAGGGGAAAACTTTTTTCGTACACCGTCCTGATCGATTGCCTGAAATTCTAAGTAAAATGGTTAATCATCGGTTGGCGCCTAAAAAAATCCAATTTGTTCATCCAAAAGAGGGAAAAGAGGCTAACATGGTCCTAATTGAAGCAATTAAGGATGGCAATGCAGCAGGAATTAGGATTATGCCTCCTATTGTTGTTTATGGTAACGATGATGAGTACACACAAATGGTTCAGGAGATTGTTTATGGAAGATGAAAAAAAATATTATTTCTATGTATTACTGTGCGCTGATAATACACTATACGGCGGATTTACAACGGATCCCGAAAAAAGACTTGCAACGCATAATGCAGGGAAAGGTGCAAAGTACACAAAATTAGCTAGTAGACGGCCTTTGAAAATGATTTTGCAGGAATCATTTGAAACGAAATCTGAAGCATTAAAGAAAGAATATGCTTTCAAACACCAATCAAGAGATAAAAAAATTGCTTATTTAAAAAAGCAATCAGTTGAAATCTGAAATAATGTATAAAAAGATTTCAAATGATATAATGAAAGTATAAATTTTAAAATAAAGAGGTATAACATTATGAAAATCATTGCGTATGGTATCCGAGAAGATGAATTATTGTATGTCCAAGAATGGGAAAAAGATAATCAAATTAAAATAAAAACTGTTAATGAATTATTAGACGAAAAAACAGTTCAATTAGCAGAAAATTATGACGCTATCGTTGCCTACCAACAAAAGGACTATACACCTGAATTAATTAAAAAAATTCATGATTTAAATATTAATTATTTATCGATTCGTAATACTGGTGTGGATAACGTTGATGGGGATGCAGTTAATAAGTATGGATTGATTGTGACGAATGTGCCATCTTATTCTCCAAGTGCTGTTGCGGAGCTATCTGTAGCTAAATTGTTGGAGTTATTTAGAAAAACACCACAATTTAATCGTAAAATGAAGAATAACGATTTCACTTGGGAACCCGATATCTCTAAAGAAATCCGCACACAAACAGTTGGTGTGATTGGTACAGGAAGAATTGGGCAAACAGCCATTAAAATTTTTAAAGCATTTGGTGCAAAAATTATTGGATATGATATTTATCAAAATCCTGCTTTGAAAGAAGAAGGAATCTATGTTGATACATTAGATGAGCTATATGCAAAATCAACAGTTATCACAATTCATAGCCCTGCTACTGAAGATAATTATCATTTATTAGATGACGAAGCATTTAGTAAAATGCAAAATGGTGTGCATATTTTGAATATGGCCAGAGGAACATTGATTGACACCGATGCACTGATAAGAGCGCTAGATTCAGGGAAAGTAGCCGGTGCCGCATTAGATACACTTGAAAATGAGACTGATTATTTCAATAAAGAATTAACAGAATCACAAGTAAATGGTACTTTTAAAAACTTATTGCAACGTGAGAATGTGTTAATTACCCCACACACAGCGTTCTATACAGAGCCTGCTGTCAGGAATATGGTTATAGATGCTTTGAATGCAAGTAAAGACTTAATAGAAACAGGACATTCTGATAAAGAAGTTAAATTTAAATAAAATTAGTCAGAAAATGGAGGATTTTGTATTATGAAACTAATTGCGTTCGGTATGAGAAAAGATGAAGTTGGATTTGGTAATCAATGGTCTGATGACAATCAAGTTGATGTTGAAATTACTCAAGATTTATTAACGAATGAAACGATACAGCAAGCGGATGGATTTGATGGTATTATTGCATTGCAAACAATCCCTTATAACGAAACATTATTTTCTAAAATGAAAGAGATGAATATTAAGATTCTTTCTGTTAGAAATGTCGGGGTTGATAATATTGATTTAGTTGCAGCTAAAAAATACGGTGTGACGGTGACAAATGTCCCAGCGTATTCACCTAACGCGATTGCTGAATTTTCTGTGACACAATTGATGCAACTCTTAAGAAGAACACCAGAATTTAATTTAAAAATTAAAAATCAAGACTATCGTTGGGCTCCAAATATTTCACGCGAGTTGAGAAGCTTAACCGTGGGTGTTATTGGAACTGGACGTATTGGCCGGGTTGCAATGGACATTTACAAAGGATTCGGTGCAAAAGTTATTGCATACGATGTCTATCCAAATGCTGAATTAAAAAAGAGTGGTATTTATGTTGATACATTAGATGAGTTGTTCGAACAAGCAGACGTTATTACATTACATACGCCAGCTACAAAAGAGAATGAACACATGCTTAATCGAGATTCATTTGAAAAAATGAAACACGGAGTTCTGATTGTAAATACAGCCCGTGGAACGTTAATTAATACTGAAGATTTAATTGACGCATTAAAATCAGGACAAGTTGGTGGAGCAGCTTTAGATACGTATGAATTCGAAAATCCAATATTTAATCATGATTTAACGGACTCATCTATTGAAGATCCATTATTTAATGAACTTTTAGATATGGTAAATGTTATTTTAACACCTCATATTGCATTCTATACTGAAACTGCAGTTAAAAATATGGTTGAAATTGCTTTGAATAGTGCTTATCAATTTTTAACAACAGGCGTTGTGGAAACAGAAGTTAAATAATTAAAAATAAGACTTGTGTTCTAATTTTAGATTTTGTATACTTAAAGACGATGTTAAAACATCAATTCACACCTTGTGGGATGTGACTGAGGGTGCTCGGGAGAGTCTTAGCACAGTTGAACACTTGGGAGGAAAATAAAACTTTTACTCGGAGGCACTACATTATGGCTGTTATTAGTATGAAACAATTGCTCGAAGCCGGTGTTCATTTTGGACATCAAACACGTCGCTGGAACCCAAAGATGAAACCATACATCTTTACTGAAAGAAATGGTATTTATATCATTGATTTACAAAAAACAGTTAAATTAGTTGATGCTGCTTATGCATCAATGAAAAAAGCTGCTGAAGATGATGGTGTTGTTCTTTTTGTTGGTACAAAGAAACAAGCACAAGATGCTATTGAAGAAGAAGCAACTCGTGCTGGACAATACTTTGTTAACCATCGTTGGTTAGGTGGAACTTTAACTAACTGGAACACAATTCAAAAACGTATCAAACGTCTTAAAGAAATCAAAAAAATGTCAGAAGATGGCACATTTGATCTTCTTCCTAAAAAAGAAGTTTCTTTATTAATTAAACGTAGAGATCGTCTTGAAAAATTCTTGGGTGGTATTGAAGATATGCCTCGCATCCCTGATGTATTATTCATTGTTGATCCTCGTAAAGAACGTATCGCTGTTAAGGAAGCTCAAAAATTGAATATTCCTATCATCGCTATGGTTGATACAAATAGTGATCCAGATGAAATTGATGTAAAAATCCCTTCAAATGATGATGCAATTCGTGCTGTACGTTTGATTACTGCAAAAATGGCTGATGCTATTATTGAAACTAATCAAGGTAAAGAAGAAGTGAATGAAGCTTCTTTCAAAAAGGCTGACGAAAAAGTAGATTCAATCGAAGATATCGTTGAAGCTGTTGAAGGCGGAAATGATAAAAAAACTGCTGAATAGTAAATAAATTAGGCTGTCTCAAAATTAGGTACTGTAATGGCCCTTTCTTTTGAGGCAGTTTTTTTAGATATAAAATCAATTAAATTATTTAAACAAGGAGGCCATTCAAATGGCAAAAATTTCTGCTTCTCAAGTTAAAGAATTACGTGATACAACTGGTGTCGGTATGATGGACGCAAAAAAAGCACTCGTTGAAGTTGACGGTGATATGCAAAAAGCAATCGATTTCCTCCGCGAAAAAGGTATGGCAAAGGCTGCTAAAAAAAGTGACCGTGTTGCTGCTGAAGGTCTATCTGATGTTCAATTCTCTGGTAACTTTGCAGCTATTGTTGAAGTTAACGCAGAAACTGATTTCGTTGCTCAAAACGAACAATTCAAAACACTTGTTAAATTGATTGCTACTAAAATTGCTGAAGCACATCCTAAAGATGTTGAAGAAGCACTTACAATTAAAACAGACCGTGGCACAATTAATGATGATTTAATTGAAGCAACACAAGTAATTGGTGAAAAAATTTCATTACGTCGTTTTGAATTAGTAGAAAAAACTGATAATGAAAGTTTTGGATCATACTCACATATGGGTGGCTCAATTTCAACACTTGTTGTCGTTACAGATGCTGATGAATCAACTGCTAAAGATGTTGCTATGCATGTTGCTGCAATTAATCCTAAGTATGTATCTCGTGAACAAGTACCTGCTGATGAATTGGCACATGAAAAAGAAGTACTTTCTAAAGAAGCTGCTAATGAAGGCAAACCAGCAAATATCATTGAAAAAATGGTTGAGGGTCGTTTAAATAAATATCTAGCTGATATTAGCTTAGATGATCAAGATTTTGTTAAAGATCCTGACATGACAGTTGCTAAGTATGTTGCTTCTAAGGGTGGAAAAGTTAAATTATTTATCCGTTATGAAGTTGGAGAAGGTCTTGAAAAGAAAGAAAATAATTTTGTAGACGAAGTTATGGGCCAAATTAAATAATTTTCTACAATCCAAAAGTTTGTGCTTTAAGCACAAACTTTTTTTAATAAATTTATTTTGATATAAATTGAATTATTAATTATACCTAAAATATGGTAAAATAATTGTAAATAGATTGTAGGAGGAACATTGGATGTCAGATGTTAAGTATCGACGCGTTATGTTGAAGTTAAGCGGTGAAGCATTAGCCGGAGAACAAGGATTTGGTATTAATCCACCTGTAATTAGAAAAGTTGCTGAAGAATTAAAAGAAATTCAAGAAATGGGTGTTGAAGTCGCTATCGTTGTTGGTGGTGGTAATATGTGGCGTGGTGAAGCTGGAGCCGCAATGGGTATGGAACGTGCGCAGGCAGATTATATAGGGATGCTAGGAACAGTTATGAATGCACTAGCATTGCAAGATAATCTTGAGTCTGTAGGTGTCCCAACTCGAGTTCAAACAGCTATTGAAATGCGCCAAATTGCAGAACCCTATATTCGCCGTAAAGCTGTTCGTCATCTTGAAAAAGGTCGCGTTGTTATTTTTGCTGCGGGTACGGGTTCACCATATTTCTCAACAGATACAACTTCAGCGTTAAGAGCTGCAGAAATTAATGCTGATGTTATATTGATGGCAAAAAATGGCGTAGATGGTGTCTATTCTGCTGATCCTCAAAAGGATGACTCAGCAACAAAATATGAAGAATTAACACATTTAGATATAATTAATAAAAACTTACAAGTTATGGATACAACTGCAAGTACATTATCGATGGATAATGATATTCCGTTAGTCGTATTTAATTTGAACGAACCAGGAAATATAAAAAAAGTTGTTCTCGGTGAAACCATCGGAACAACCGTTAGGGGAAAATAAATGAAAATAACAGAACCTATATTAGTTGATGCTCAAGATAAAATGTCAAAAGCAGAGGTTTCACTTCAAAAAAATCTTGGTAATATTCGGGCTGGTCGAGCTAATGCTAGTTTATTGAATAATGTGACAGTAGATTATTATGGTGCACCAACGCCACTTAATCAAGTTGCACAAATTTCAGTACCAGAAGCTCGCGTACTTTTAATTACGCCATTTGATAAAAGTGCTTTGAAGGATATTGAACATGGTTTATTAGTTGCTGATTTAGGAATTAGCCCTTCGAATGATGGATCAGCAATTCGATTAGTTATTCCTCAATTAACAGAAGAACGTCGTAAGGAATTAGCTAAAGACGTTAAAGCTGAAGCAGAAAATGCTAAAGTTATTATTCGTAATATCAGACGTGATGCAGTTGATGCCTTGAAAAAATCAGAAAAAAATGGTGATTTAACCGAAGATGATTTACGAGATTTAGAAAAACAAGCTCAAGATGTGACGAATGCATCAATTAAAAATATTGATAATATTCAAGCAGATAAAGAAAAAGAAATTTTAGCAGTTTAAATAAATAGCTTTATTTTAAGACAGGCGTCGTTTTGTGCCTGTTTTTTTGCTACAATAGAACATGTAACTATTCTTGGAGGTACAATATGGCTTTTAATTTTAAAAAAAATAAAACAAATGAATTAATCCAATTGGATATGGAAAGAATTCCTAAACATGTTGCTGTTATAATGGATGGTAATGGACGTTGGGCAAAAAAAAGGCATTTACCTAGAATTGCGGGACATAAAACCGGTATGGATACTGTAAAAACAGTAACTATGGCTGCAAGTGATTTAGGGATTAAAGTTTTAACACTTTACGCATTTTCTACTGAAAATTGGAAACGGCCCGAAACAGAAGTTAATTACCTGATGAGTTTACCGGGTACTTTTTTTGATAAGTTTGTACCAGAATTAATTGAAAAGAATGTAAAAGTTAATGTTATGGGCTACATTGATCAGCTTCCAAATGAAACAAAATTAGCTGTTCAAAATGCAGTGGAAGATACTAAAGATAATACAGGGATGGTTCTTAATTTTGCATTAAATTATGGTGGGCGAGCAGAGATTGTGACGGCTATCAAAAATATTGCAACTGATACCTCTAATGGTAAACTAAGCGTTGAAGAGATAACAGATAAAACAATTGACCAGTATTTAATGACTAGTAATTTAGCACCTTATAATGATCCGGAATTACTAATCAGAACTAGTGGTGAAGAAAGAATATCTAATTTCTTATTATGGCAAATTGCTTATAGTGAATTAGTGTTTACTGATACATTATGGCCTGATTTTTCTGAAGATGCATTAAAAGATGCAATACTAAATTATCAAAAAAGAGACCGCCGTTTCGGTGGTATAAAAGAATAGGAGAATTTTTATGAGACAGCGCGTAATTACGGCAATTGTGGCTCTCTGTATTTTCATACCATTGGTTATTATTGGTGGACTACCATTGCAGATATTTGCTTTAATTTTAGGATGCATTGGTATTTCGGAAGTATTTGTAATGAAGAAAAAATTATTGATATCACCAGAGGCTACTTTTGGTATCTTAATGACAATAACTGTGATTGCACCAGATAAGTGGTTTAAATTTTTACCAGCTCACATTTCTTCTGTAAATGTATTTTATTTTCTTGTTGCACTTCTATTAATGTATATGGTTACTTCAAAAAATCGTTTTTCATTTGATGATGCTGGTGTTTTTGTCTTAAGTTCTTTATATGTCGGGATGGGATTTCATTATTTTATTGCGGCAAGAGGCAACGATTTTAACGGATTAATGACATTAGCATATATTTTAATTGTTATCTGGACAACAGATACAGGTGCTTACATGTTTGGACGTAAGTTTGGTAAAAATAAATTAGCACCACATATTAGTCCAAATAAAACATGGGAAGGTTCAATTGGTGGAACATTAATGGCTACACTGTTAGGAAGTATCTTTATTTACTTCTTCCCACAAAATCATTCTTTTCCTATAATGATTTTGATTACGTTAATCCTTTCGGTATTTGGACAATGCGGTGATTTAGTTGAGTCCGCGTTTAAACGTTTCTATGGTGTAAAAGATTCTGGACGTATTCTACCTGGACATGGTGGTATTTTAGATCGATTTGATAGTTTAATATTTGTATGGCCAATTATGCATTTATTTGGGTTAATGTAATAAATTAAAGGGGGAGGATTCACATGATTAAAACGATTATTACATTTATTATCGTTTTTGGAATTTTAGTTGTGATTCATGAATTTGGTCATTACTATTTTGCAAAACGTGCTGGAATTTTAGTTCGTGAATTTTCAATTGGTATGGGGCCAAAAATACTTTCATTCCATAGAGGTAGTACAACGTACACTTTAAGAATATTACCTCTTGGTGGATATGTTAGAATGGCGGGAATCGCTGATGATGAAGATGAAGATTTAAAACCTGGTATGCCTATGAGTTTAATACTGGATAGTAATAATAAGGTTACAAAGATTAATACGAGTAAAAAAACAACGCTGTATAATGGTATCCCAATCGAATACCTAGATAGTGATTTGCAAAAAGAACTCTGGATTACAGGATATGAAAATGGTAATGAAGAGATAGTAAAAAAATATAATGTTGATCATGATGCGTTAATAATTGAAAAAGATGGCACAGAAATTCAAATCGCTCCTGAAGATGTTCAATTTCAATCAGCTACGCTTTGGAATCGAATTTTAACGAATTTTGCTGGACCGATGAATAACTTTTTATTAGCTATTGTTGCATTTATACTACTTGCTTTTATGCAAGGTGGCGTTGCAACCAATTTGAATCAAATTGGTACAATTCAAGAGAATTCTGCGGCTCAAAGGGCGGGGTTAAAAGCAAATGATAAAATTGTAGCTGTATCTGATAAAAAGACAACAAACTGGACTGAATTAACGACAGCGATTAGCAGTCGTCCTGATAAAAAAACTGACTTAAAAGTAATAAGGAACGGTAAAACAGAATCAATCGTTATTACACCTGAATCAAGTAAAACAGACTCAACAAAGATCGGTAAAATTGGTATTACAGTTAAAATGGATCACTCATTTATCAATAAAATTACTTATGGGTTTACGCAATCATGGAGTGTCGTGGCTAGTATTGTGGCTGTATTAGTAGGGATGTTTACTAAAGGTGTCAGCTTAAATGATTTTGGTGGTCCGGTTGCAATTTATGCAGTGACTTCAAATGCAGCAAGTTATGGGTTGGCGAGTGTTGTGTCATTGCTTGCATTCTTATCAATTAACTTAGGAATTGTGAATTTATTACCAATTCCAGCTTTAGATGGTGGAAAATTAGTACTAAATATTATCGAAGGAATTCGTGGCAAACCAATTTCACCTGAAAAAGAAGGTGTTATTACATTAGTTGGATTTGCATTTTTAATGATATTGATGATATTAGTCACATGGAATGATATTCAGCGTTATTTCTTTTAAATGAAAAAGGAGAATAAAATAGTATGAAACAATCACAATTATTAATACCAACAATGAAGGAAGTTCCAAGCGATGCTGAGGTTATCAGTCATCAAATGATGTTACGAGCTGGATATATTCGACAAGTTTCAGCCGGAATGTACAGTTATTTACCATTAGCTTTCTCCGTTATTAGAAAAATTGAAACAATTATTCGCGAAGAAATGGAAGCAATTGGAGCGGTTGAAATGCTTGTACCTGCCGTTATTCCTGCTGAATTATGGGAAGAAACAGGTCGTTATGAAACCTATGGTGATACACTTTTTAAATTAAAAGATCGACATGATAGAAAATTTATTTTAGGACCAACTCATGAAGAAACATTTACTTCTTTAATTCGTGATGAAATCAAATCATATAAAAAATTACCACTGACAATGTTCCAAATACAACAAAAATATCGTGATGAAAATAGACCTCGTTTTGGTATATTAAGAGGCCGTGAATTTTTAATGAAAGATGCTTATTCATTCCATGCGGATGAAGAAAGTTTAAATGATACTTATCAAAAAATGAATCGTGCATATCAAAATATTTTTGAACGCTGTGGTCTTAATTTTAGAAGTATTATTGGTGATGCAGGTGCAATGGGCGGTAATGATTCAAAAGAATTTATGGCAATTTCTGATATTGGTGAAGATACAATCGTTTATTCTGATAAGAGCGATTATGCAGCTAATTTAGAAATGGCAAAAAGTTTGAAAACATATAAGAATTCACATGAAGCGATTAAAGATATTGAAAAAATTGAAACACCAAATATTAAAACAATTGATGAGTTGGCTAAATTTATTGATACAGCAAGTGAAAATTTAATAAAATCATTATTATTTATGGCTGATGAAAAACCAGTGATGGTTTTAATGCGCGGAAATGATATTTTGAATGAAATTAAATTAAAAAACACATTAGGCGCTGATTTTTTACGTATGGCAACTGATTCAGATGTTACTGAAGTGTTGGGTGCAGAGTTTGGTTCACTTGGACCTGTTGGTGTTACAGAAGACGTAACAATTGTTGCCGACGAAGGAATTAAGGGAATGATAAATGCGGTCGTTGGTGCAAATACGACTGGTTCTCATTTATTTAACGCAAATATTGATCGTGATTACCGAGTAGATAAATTTGTAGATTTACGTTTGGCTCAAGAAGGTGAAACTTCACCTGAAGGGGAAGGCGAATTGAAATTTACTAAGGGGATTGAAATTGGTCATATCTTCAAAATTGGAACACGATATTCTGAGGCATTGGGCGCTAATATCTTAGATGATAATGGCCGCGAAAAACCTGTGATATTAGGTTGTTATGGAATCGGCGTTAGTCGTTTACTTGCAGCCATTGCAGAGCAACAAGCTGATGAAAATGGTTTAGTATGGCCTAGAAGTATTGCACCATACGATGTTCATGTAATTCCAATTAATGCTAAAAATGATGAACAAATGGCTCTAGCTAATGAAATTGACAAAAAAATGACTGAAAATGGTTACAAAGTATTGCTTGATGATCGTAAAGAACGTGCAGGTGTTAAATTTGCTGATTCAGATTTAATTGGATTACCTGTTCGAATTACAGTTGGTAAGAAAGCTGCTGATGGTATCGTTGAAGTGAAGTTACGTAGAAATGGTGAAACGATTGAAGTAACGAAAGACGAATTAGAGAGCTCTATCTCAATTTTATTAAAAGAAGAAAATCAAAACTAGTTAAAGAAGATTGAGTTCAAAAGAAAATTTTGACTCAGTCTCTTTTTCATTTTTAGAAAAGGAGTCAATCATTTGTCGCTTAATAATAAAGAATTATTCAATAAACTATTAGAACAAATTAATTTTCAATCAAGTGACCAACAAGATAGTGAAATATTGGATTTAATTGAAATTTCAACCGTAACTGTTCATGAAAAGTCAAAACTATGGGAATTCAAGCTAGTTGCCCCTAAAATTTTGCCATTTTCATTATTTAGTGACTTAGAAAATAAAATTGCAATTACATTTAAAGATATTGCAAAAACAAAAATAACTGTTCAAGTTGAGCAACCAGAATTAACAAACCAACTTTTAGGCGATTATTGGACATGGGCAGTTAAAAATAGTGAAGCTAATTCTTCGCTAGTACAAGAACTTTTTCATGGGAACGTCCCTTATCTTGATGATAGACGAGTGATGTTAATGGCTGAAAATGAAATTGTAAAAACGTTCTTAACAGGTCAAGCATTAGGACCAATTGAAACTGCGTATCAAATGGTCGGATTTCCACAGATAAATATTAATACATTATTAGATGAATCAAAATCACAAGAAAAAATAGAAGAAATTAGACAGCGAAAAGAATCTCAAGATGCCATAATGATGCAGAAGGCAACAGAAACTATTCAGAAACAAAATGAAAAGAAAAAGACTGATTCTCAAACTGTAATTAATGGACCTGTTCAAATGGGTAAAAAGATTAGTACAAAAGAGCCTGCAAAACGGATGGTTGAAATCATTGAAGAGGAACGCTCGGTTATTATTGAGGGATATATTTTCTCTAAGGAAATCCGGACGCTTAAGTCTGAAAGACAATTAATGATCATTAAAATGACGGATTATAGTTCATCCATGACCGTAAAAAAATTCTCTCGTAATGAAGAAGACGAAGCGATGTTTGCTGCTATTCAAGAAAAAGAATGGGTCAGAGTTCGTGGTGCAGTACAAGAAGATAATTTTATGCGAGATCTAGTGGTGAATGCTTACGATATTAATCAAGTCGACCACCCAAGCCGTCAAGAAACAGCTCCAGATGATGAACGACGTGTTGAATTACATTTACACTCAAATATGAGTCAAATGGATGCCACAAATTCAATTACGGATTATGTACAGCAAGCCAGTAAATGGGGACAAAAAGCAATTGCGATTACGGATCATTCTACCTTACAAAGTTTTCCTGAGGCTCATTCTGCTGGAAAGAAAAATAATATTAAAATTTTGTACGGTGTTGAGGCTAACGTTGTTGATGATGGTATTCCAATTGCTTTTAATGATAAGGATGTAAATCTAGAAGAAGCCACTTATGTTACTTTTGATACGGAAACAACGGGTTTATCTGCTCGATTTGATAAAGTTATTGAATTAGCTGCTGTTAAAATGACAAAGGGAAATGTCATTGAAGAATTTGATGAATTTATTGATCCAGGACATCATTTATCTGAAACAACAACTAATTTAACCTCAATTACGGATGAAATGGTTCATGGATCAAAATCTGAAGAAGAAGTTTTTAAATTATTTAGAGAATTTTCAGAAGGTAGTATTCTAGTTGCCCATAATGCTAGTTTTGATATTGGCTTTATGAATACTGGATATGAACGTCATGGCATGGAACCTATGCAAAATCCAATCATTGATACGTTAACGTTAGCAAGATTTTTACATCCCGAATTAAAAGGGTTTAGATTAAATACACTTTCCAAAAAATTCAATGTTAACTTGGAACATCATCATCGCGCTATTTATGATGCTGAGACAACTGGTCTTTTGTGTAATATCTTTATTAAAGATGCTAAGGAACGATTTGAAATAACGTCACATGTTCAATTGAATGATCATATGGGTGAGCATGATGCTTACAAACAAGCACGTCCATTCCATGTTACGTTACTTGCGACAACTCAAGCCGGACTTAAAAATATGTTTAAATTAGTTTCAACTTCGATGATAGATTATTTTTATCGGATGCCCCGCATCCCTCGAAGTGAGTTAAATAAATATCGTGAAGGTATTATCGTTGGTTCAGCGTGTGACTCAGGTGAAGTATTTACAGCAATGATGCAAAAAGGGATGGAAGAGGCTAAAGAAAAGGCTAAGTTTTATGATTACTTAGAAATTCAGCCTAAAGCATTATATGAACCTCTAATCCATCAAGAATTAATTAAGGATAATCAAAATTTAGAGGAAATTTTACAAAATATGGTTGATTTAGGACACGAAATGGATAAGCCGGTTGTTGCGACTGGAGATGTTCATTATATGAACCCTGAAGATAGTATTTATCGTAAAATTCTTGTTAATTCAATGGGTGGTGCTAATCCGTTAAATCGTTCTATTTTACCTGATGCACATTTTAGAACAACGAATGAAATGTTGGAAGGATTCCAATTTTTAGGTGCGGATGTTGCTAAAGAAATCGTTGTTACAAATACGAATTTAATCGCTAATATGATTGATGATGACATTTCTCCAGTTAAAGATCGATTATATGCACCGAAAATTGATGGCTCTGAAGAAGAAATTAAACAATTAACCTATAATCGCGCTCATGAACTTTATGGAGAAGAGTTACCTGAAACTGTGGTTAAACGTCTTGATAAAGAATTGACAAGTATCATTGATAATGAATTTTCAGTTATTTATTTAATTTCACAAAAATTAGTTCATAAATCTAACAAAGATGGTTATTTAGTAGGGTCCCGTGGATCTGTTGGGTCAAGTCTTGTTGCAACAATGACTGGAATAACAGAAATTAATCCATTACCACCTCATTATCGATGCCCTAAATGTAAATATACACATTTTTATGAAAAAGGTGAATATGGGTCTGGATTTGATTTACCAGACCAAGACTGTCCCAAATGTGGTACACCATTAGATAAAGATGGACATGATATTCCATTTGAAACTTTTCTTGGATTTTATGGTGATAAAGTTCCTGATATTGATTTGAATTTTTCGGGTGATTATCAAGCAATTGCGCATAATTATACGAAAGTTTTATTTGGGGAAGATTATGTTTTCCGTGCAGGAACAATTGGTACTGTTGCAGATAAAACGGCTTATGGTTATGTTAAGGGTTATGAACGTGATACTGGAGCAACGTTTAGAAATGCGGAGATAGATCGACTTGCTAAGGGGTCAACTGGCGTTAAACGGACGACCGGTCAACATCCTGGTGGTATCTTAGTTGTCCCTAACTATATGGATGTTTATGATTTTTCACCTATCCAGTATCCAGCAGATGACTCAACTTCCGAATGGAAAACAACCCATTTTGATTTCCATTCTATCCACGATAATATCTTGAAATTAGATATTTTGGGTCATGATGATCCAACCATGATTAGAATGTTACAAGATTTATCAGGAGTTGACCCAAAAACAATCCCTACGGATGATAAGGGCGTTATGCAAATATTCCAAGGGCCTGAAGTACTTGGTGTTACTAGCGACGAAATTTTCTCAAAAACAGGTACATTAGGTATTCCGGAATTCGGAACGAGATTTGTTCGAGGGATGCTAGAAGAAACAAAACCTAAAACATTTGCTGAACTATTAAAAATTTCTGGTCTATCACATGGTACAGATGTGTGGTTGGGAAACGCTGAAGAACTTATTTCTAATGGAACAATCACGATGCCGGAAGTTATTGGCTGTCGTGATGATATCATGATGGGGCTTATTCATATGGGTATGGAAGCTGGTAGCGCTTTTAATATTATGGAAGGTGTTCGAAAAGGAAAAGGTATCTCAGATGATTATCAAACTGAGATGAAAGCAGCAAAAATTCCAGATTGGTATATCGGAGCATGTTTAAAAATCAAGTATATGTTCCCTAAGGCACATGCTGCTGCGTATATTTTGATGGCCTTACGAATTGCATACTATAAAGTTTATTTTCCAATGTTATATTACTGTGCTTATTTCAGTGTTAGAGCAGATGATTTTGATTTAGTCGCAATGTCGCATGGTAAAGAAGCAGTGAAAAAAGCAATGAAAGATATTAATGATAAAGGGATGGATGCATCAACAAAAGAGAAAAATTTGTTGACGGTCCTTGAATTAAGCAATGAAATGCTTGAACGTGGCTTCCAATTTGGGATGATTGATTTGGATAAATCAGATGATTCAAATTGGATAATTGATGGTGATAAGTTAATTGCACCATTTAGAGCTGTACCAGGTCTTGGTAATAACGTTGCTAAGCAAATTATTGCTGCTCGTGAGGAACGCCCATTTTTATCTAAAGAAGATTTAGCTAAACGTGGTAAAGTTTCTAAGTCATTAATTGAGTATATGACTGAAAATAATGTTTTAAAAGCATTACCAGATGAAAATCAACTATCTATTTTTGATGATGTCTTTTTCTAAAAAGTGAGAACATAGCAGTTTGTTGATGTTTTCAGAAAATTATGCTATATTAAAGAAAGTATTTTGATATCTTGTTTGAGTGAGCAGCGATGCTCACTCTTTTTATTGGGAAAATGTAAGGAGGGTAACGTGTGAGTACTGTTATAGAGACTGTCACAGAGCTAGTTCAACCAATTGTTGATGAACAGAATATTGAATTGGTGGACATTGAATTTGTTAAAGAAGGCCCAAGTTGGTTTTTAAGAGTTTACATTGATAAACCTGAAGGCATTAAAATTGAAGAGTGTGTTGCTGTTAGTGATATTTTAAGTGAAAAATTAGATGAGATTAATCCTGATCCAATTCCACAAGCTTATTTTTTAGAGGTTTCATCACCTGGTGCTGAAAGACCTTTGAAAAAGGAAAAAGATTATGAAAGAGCTTTGAATGAATACGTTAATATTTCACTATATGAACCTATTAATAACGCTAAAATTTTTCAAGGTACCTTAACGGAATTAACAGCTGATGAATTAACAGTTGTTTATATGGACAAAACGCGTAAGAGAACGATCGTTATTCCTCGTCAAAAAATAGCTAAGGCGCGCTTAGCTATCAAATTTTAAGTAGCTTTTTATAAAGGAGTAAATTAAAGATGAGTAAAGAACTATTAAGTGCACTTACAGTGTTAGAAGAAGAAAAAGGTATTAAAAAAGAAGTTATTATTGATGCCATTGAAGCAGCATTAGTTTCTGCATACAAGCGTCATTACAATCAAGCACAAAATGTTGAAGTAGAGTTTGATTCAAAAAAAGGTAATATTACAGTTTATGCGGTTAAAGAAGTAGTCGAAGAAGTCTTTGATTCACGTCTTGAAGTTAGTTTGCAAGATGCTTTAGAGATTAATAAAGCATATGAAGTTGGCGATTCAATTCGATTTGAAGTTACACCTAAGGATTTTGGACGAATTGCTGCACAAACTGCTAAACAAGTTATCATGCAACGTGTTCGTGAAGCTGAACGTAGTATTGTTTATGATCAATATATTCAATATGAAAATGAAATCGTTAGCGGTGAAGTAGAACGTCATGATAATCGTTATATTTATGTTAATTTAGGTAAAGTGGAAGCTGTTTTAGCTAAGATTGATCAAATTCCTGGTGAAAGTTTTAATCCACATGATCGAATTAAAGTTTATATCACAAAAGTTGAGAATGCTGCTAAAGGCCCTCAAGTTTTTGTTAGTCGTTCACATCCTGACTTGCTAAAACGATTATTTGAACAAGAAGTTCCTGAAATATATGACGGAACAGTTGAAATTGTATCAATTGCTCGTGAAGCAGGTGACCGTGCTAAGGTAGCTGTTCGTTCGAATAATCCAGATATCGATGCTGTTGGTACTTGTGTTGGTCCTAAAGGACAACGTGTACAAACTATTGTTAATGAATTAAAAGGCGAAAATATGGATATTGTTGAATGGAATGAAGATCCTGCAAAATACATTGCTAATGCTTTGAATCCTGCAGAAGTTGTCAATGTTGTCTTTAATCCAGAAAATGATCATGCTTGTACTGTAGTTGTGCCAGATCACCAATTGTCATTAGCAATTGGTAAAAAAGGTCAAAATGCACGATTAGCTGCAAAATTAACAACGTTTAAAATTGATATTAAATCTGAATCTGATATGGTTAACAGTAGTGAAGAAAAAGAAGTTTCTGAAACAAACAAATAAGCCGATTAAAACTGATCGGTAATTGATTTGGAGGCAAATTAAAGTGATTAATCGTAAAATTCCAATGCGTAAAGATATCGTTACGGGTGAAATGAAACCTAAAAAAGAACTTGTTCGTGTTGTTAAGAATAAAGAAAATGAAGTATCTTTAGATCCAACAGGTAAGAAACCAGGGCGTGGCGCATATATTTTTCTTGATGTAGATGTGGCGAAGCAGGCTCAAAAAGAAAGAACATTCAATAAAGCATTCGGTATTAAGATTGACGAATCATTTTATGAAGAACTTGTCGAATATGTTGACCATCAGGTAGCTAGACGAGAATTATTTAAAGATGAAAAATAGTCAAAAATTCTTACAAATGCTAGGCTTGACCAGACGCGCAGGTATGTTGGTGACTGGTGAAGGACTAGTATTGAATGCTGTCAGGAAGAATAAAGCTAAATTGGTTATTCTTTCTGAAGATTGTGGACAAGCGACTTTAAAAAAAGTAACAGATAAGTGCAACAGCTATAATGTTAAATTATATGTTGGATTTTCAAAAGCCAGTTTAAGTGAGGCCGTTGGACAACAGCGCACAGTGTATGCTATTACCGATAAAGGTTTTAGCAGAAGGATGTGTGACTTAATGGATATATAGAAGGAGCATGCAAATATGGGAAAAAAAAGAATTTATGAATTAGCTAAAGAGCTAGAATTAAATACTAAAGATATTATTGATTTTGCAACGACAAAAGGTTTTGATGTTAAAAATCATATGTCAACTATTGGTGATAATGAAGAACGTCAGATTCGCGATAAATTTAAAAAGGGCGCTGCTAAAGTAGTTGCTGCAAAGAAAATGGTTGAAAAAACTGTATCTAATGCAACACCGAAAAAACCAGTAGCAAAACCTGTTGCAAAGAAACCAGCACAACCTGCTAAAACAACGAATAGTAAACCTGTTGCTCAAAAATCATCGCAGGTAGCTTCAAAACCAGTAGCAAGAACAACTAACGCTGCACCAAAGACAACAAATGAAAAGCCAGCAAATCGTCCTCAAAATAGTACACAATCAAGTGCTAGAACTGCTAATAATGGTAATGCTAATCAGCAAGGACGTTCGAGATTTAATAATAATAACCGTTATGGGAATAATCCTTATAACAAACGTAACAGAAATAAGAAAAACCGTCGTTCAACGACACCAAAACCACCTGTATCACCCAGAAAAGATAAACCATTACCAGAAATCTTATATTACAATGCTGCAACTAATGTTGCTGAAATTGCTAAAAAGATTCATCGTGAACCAGCAGAAATTATTAAAAAATTATTTATGTTAGGCGTAATGGTTAACCAAAATCAAACACTCGATACAGATACAATTGAAATTTTAGCAGCAGAATATGGTATTAAATCAGAAGCTAAAATCGATGTAGATGTTGCTGATATTGATAAAATGTTTGATGCAGAAATTAAAAATGAAGATAATCTTGTTTCAAGACCACCAGTTGTTACAATCATGGGACATGTTGATCATGGTAAGACAACCTTACTTGATAAATTACGTCATACACATGTTACTGATGGTGAAGCTGGTGGTATTACACAACATATTGGTGCTTACCAAGTAAAACATGATAATAAAACAATTACATTCTTAGATACACCTGGACATGCTGCATTTACAAATATGCGTGCTCGTGGTGCCGATATTACTGATATCACTGTTTTAGTTGTTGCTGCTGATGATGGGGTTATGCCTCAAACAATTGAAGCAATTAATCATTCTAAAGCAGCCAATGTACCTATTATTGTTGCTGTTAATAAAATGGATAAGCCCGGTGCTAATCCTGCTCATGTTACAGAACAATTGGCTGAATATGAATTAATTCCTGAAAGTTGGGGTGGTGATACTATTTTCGTTGAAATTTCAGCGAAAACAGGCACAAACCTTGATGAATTATTAGAAATGATTTTACTTGAAGCCGAAGTTCTTGAATTACAAGCAAATCCAAAACAAAAGGGTATTGGATCTGTTATTGAAGCTCGTCTTGATAAAGGCCGTGGAACAGTTGCTTCATTACTTGTTCAACAAGGTACGTTAAAAGTTGGTGATCCAATTGTTGTTGGTAATAGTTTCGGACGTGTCCGTACTATGACAAATGATAAAGGCCGTCAAGTTAATAAAGCTAAACCTGCTACACCAGTAGAAATTACTGGTTTGAATGATGTTCCAGGTGCTGGCGATCGTTTCGTTGTCTTTGATGATGAAAAAACTGCTCGTGCAGCTGGTGAAGAACGTGCTAAACGTGCTTTAACAAAAGAACGTGGAAATGTTACGCATGTAACACTTGATAACTTGTTTGATTCACTTAAAGAAGGCGAATTAAAAGAAGTTGCTGTTATTATTAAAGCAGATGTTCAAGGTTCAGTTGAAGCTCTTGCAGGAAGTTTGAAGAAGATTGATGTTGAAGGTGTTCGAGTTAATATCATTCATCAAGCAGCTGGTGCAATTACTGAAAGTGATGTTACTTTGGCAGAAGCAAGTAATGCTATCATTATAGGATTTAATGTTCGTCCAACACCTCAAGCTAAACTTCAAGCACAATCTGACGAAGTTGATATTCGCTTACATCGTGTTATTTATAACGCAATTGAAGAAATTGAAACGGCTATGAAGGGAATGCTTGAACCAGTCTTTGAAGAAAAAATAACTGGACAAGTTGAAATTCGTGAAACATATAAAGTTACAAAAGTTGGAACAATTGGTGGTGCTTACGTCACTGAAGGTTACATCGAAAGAGATAGCGGCGTTCGTTTAATTCGTGATGGTATTGTTATTTATGAAGGTAAATTAGCAAGCTTGAAACGCTTTAAAGATGACGCTAAAATTGTTAAACAAGGTTTCGAATGTGGTGTCATGATTGAAAAATACAATGACATTAGAGAAGGCGACCAAATTGAAGCCTACGTTATGGAAGAAGTTCCAGTTAAATAATTCATAACAACTATAGGAGGATATAAAATGACACAACATTACCGTGTAGGTCGTTTATCACAAGAAATTCAAAAAGAAGTTAATGATATTCTTTTAAAACGAGTGAGAGATCCTCGAGTTGAAGGTGTCACAATTACGGGAGTTAATGTAACTGGTGATTTACAACAGGCGACAATTTACTATAGTATATTGTCAAATATGGCATCAGATGCACAAAAAACACAACGTGGTTTGGAAAAAGCTTCTGGATTAATTCGTGGTGAACTTGGATCAAGATTATCAATTTATAAAACACCAGAATTGGTTTTTGTAAGAGATGAGTCAGTTCAATATGGTGATAAAATTGATCAATTACTTAAAAAGATAGATTCTGAATATTAAAATAAAAATCCTGATACCGTTTGTTGCTCTATTTAAACTGTTGTTGATGGATAACTTTATGAAGGTCCTAATCCTTAGTGATTAGGCCTTTTTTTCTCCTCATCAATGGAGATATTATCTTATAATATAATCATATCTTTTATTTTTAATAGTAATCAAGTAAAATTAGTTGTAAGTATTGGTATCTCATATCTTTGATTATATGGTGTAGTTGAATACTAATTCATTTGAAGAATTATGAATTTTTCTTATACCACTATTCAACAATCATTAGATAGTGTGGTAATTTCCTTTAAAAAATTAATTTAATTTTCAAAATATATATTAGAAAGAGGTACTAATTTGAATTCAGAGCAATATAAAGAATTATTAACTTCACAGTCAAAAGAAGTATTAATTCGATTACTAACAAAATATACTGAGAATAAATACGAAATAAAGAATGATATATTAGCTGATTTGGGATTTTTGGATGAAGAAGAAGAAATAGAAGATGCAAAGGAACGAATTCGAGAAATTATTTATGAAAATAGGAAACAAGGGTATGTTTCGTGGAGAGGATACGACAATATTAGTGAAGTAGTCGATAATCTGCTCTCTATTTGTGACGTGAGATTTAGTCAAAATTATTTAAAAGCACCTATGTTAATATTATTAGATTTATTAGAACAATTAGTAAAGGTCAGTGAGTATACAGAATTAGGGTTTATGATTGAGCAAGAGAGTATACTTTCTAAAATACGGATTTATGTAGAAAAACTGTCTGTTAAAGATGGGGCAGATGAAAAGAAAAAATTAATTGTTACGAATGTTATTCGATATGCTAAAAAAAATTTTTGGAATGAATGGGCGGTGAGTGATTTTGATTTACTCAGTCTCATTCTTCCTTTGCTAAATACAAAAAATACGGATAAAGTATTGAAAATTGCCGATAAAATTAGTACAAGATTTGATGAATATACACAACAAGATAGGAAAAGTAAATATTTATTATTTAAAATTAAATTGTTCTTCCAAGTAAATAAAATTAAAGAAGCAGAAGAAATTATTAATAATAATTTAGATATTGATGATGTTAGAATGTTTAAAGTTGAGTTAGCTGTTTCAAGAAAAGACTATGAAGTTGCAGAAAAATTAGTACTAAAAAAATTAATTACAGATAATGATAAAAATATTCAATATTTACAACCTTGGTATACTCGACTAGATACTATCTATGAGGAGACAAATCAAGTTCAAAAAAGAATTGAGTATTTAAAACAGGCATTATATAAAGGCAATGATTCCGATTATAAAAAATTAAAAAAGCTTTTAGTTGATAATGGATTTTGGAAAGCTGAATACCCTGATATTCTGAAAAACATTTCTAAAACACTTGATAATTGGCAACTTGCACAGATATTAGCAGATGAAAACGAAGCTACCATTTTGCTACAATTAATTAAAAAAAATCTGAATTTATTTATGAATTATGGAAAATATATTTACCCACTATATCCCAAAGAAGCTAACATGATGTTTGAAAGCATAGTTAAAGATTTAATAGTTAAAGCTAAAAATAGAAAAGACTATCAAAATATTGGCGATTATATTTTACGGTATAATAACTTTGGAGATGAGGAAGTAGCAATATCTCTTTGTGAGGGTTTGAAAAAGAAATATAAAAATCGGCCTGCACTACAAAAAGAAATGGATAACGTTATGGAAAGAATAAAAAATTATGATGTTTATGGGAAGTTTTGTGAATAATAACGTAGCTAAAACTGTTGGTAAATAGGTATTTAGGAATGATGATAGATAGTTATCTCTTAAATAGAAATTTCAATATTTATAAAAATTAGAATCGATATCCCTTGTTTTACTGATTATGATATACTGTTAAAAGTATATTAACGGAGGTAAGACAATGGACGGAATTATTCCACTATTCAAAGAACGTGGTATGACCAGTCATGATTGTGTTTTTAAGTGTCGTGGCATTTTTCAAACCAAAAAAGTTGGTCATTCAGGTACTCTTGATCCAAATGTTGATGGTGTTCTACCGATTTGTATTGGTAAAGCGACAAAAACAGTAAACTATTTGATGAATTCTGGCAAAGTATATGCGGGTGAAATAACACTTGGTTTCTCTACAGAAACTGAAGATTTAGATGGCGAAATAATCGAAGAAAAAGAGATTATAGATCCTTTCACATCGGAAGAAATTGATGATGTTATGAACCAGATGACAGGTACAATGATTCAAATTCCACCAATGTTCTCAGCTGTTAAAGTAAACGGACGTCGCTTATATGATTACGCTCGTAAAGGTGAAACAGTGGAACGTCCAGAAAGACAAATAACGGTGACTTCATTTATTCAAACGAAAGCTACAGAATATGATTTAGAAAATAAAAGACAAAAAATTTATTTTGAAGTTGCATGTGGAAAAGGGACCTATGTTAGGACGCTAGCTGTTGATCTCGGTAAAAAATTAGGTGTACCTGCAGTTATGTCCGACCTGACTAGACTGGAAAGCGGCGGTTTTAGAATTGATAAGGCGTTTACCCTGGACCAATTAAATGAGGCTAAAGTCAATGGGACGTTAGAATCGTTGTTATATCCAATTGATACAGCGCTAACATCATTTAAAAGGTATGAATTAACAACTGAACAGTGGCTTATTGTCCAAAATGGTGGATTTTTAGCAGTTGATTCGTTTAATAATGAGCCAACAGTTTCTCTAGTTTATGAAAATAAAATTAGATGTTTATACAGATTGAATAGTGAAAAAAATCGTTATCAGTCTGAGACAATGTTTGATTTAGGATAAAGGAAGATATTGGAACATGAAAGTTATTTATTTAACTGAACCGTATAACCCTAACGAAATTAGTAATGATTCTATTTCACTTGCTATGGGTTTTTTTGACGGTGTTCATTTAGGACATCAAAAAGTAATACAAGAAGCTAAGCAAAAAGCTAACGAAAAAAATATTAAACTTGCAGTAATGACATTTGATAAGCATCCGTCAGTACAATTTCAAAAAGCACCCGAACAAAGTGTAAAATATTTAACGTCTATGGAAAAAAAAATATTATTAATGAAGCAATTAGGCGTTGATATTTTTTATATTTTAACGCTAAATAATAGTTTAGCAAAAATGGAACCACAAGATTTTGTCGATAAATATATGGTTGCATTGCATGTAAAGGTAGTAGTTGCAGGATTTGATTATACGTATGGTAAAAAAGATATCGCAAATATGGATACACTACCTTTATATGCTAATCAAAAATTTGAAATTATTACTGTGCCTGAATTAGCGACGAATCATCAAAAGATAAGTTCATCTCGAATTAGAATGGAAATTGATAACGGACATATTAGCGATGTTAATAAGTTATTGGGCTATAAATATGAAACACTTGGTAAAGTTGTTCACGGTGAAGCTAGAGGTAGAGAACTTGGCTTTCCAACATTAAATTTAGAATTCAATGAACACATTCGAATTCCGGGACCCGGAATATATGTGACTAGCGTTCAGGTTGGTGATGTCTGGTATCGTGGGATGGCATCTATTGGCTACAACGTAACGTTTGGAAAAAATCGTGAATTAACGGTCGAAATAAATTTATTTGATTTCAACGAGATGATTTATGGCCAAATTGTTACGGTTCAATGGTTAGCATATTTGAGAAGTGAAGTTAAATTTGAAGGTATTCCTGGATTAATTACGCAATTAAATAAAGATAAAAAAAATACTAATACTTATTTTGACCAACACATATAAGTATTGGTTTAATGGCTGACTAAATAGGATATATTTAGTCAGCCATTTTCTTTAAAAAAGTGAGTGCATTCCTTGACAATAATCTCAACATTTAGTATATTAATAGTTGTCTTAGCACTCCATTGTGTTAAGTGCTAAAAAGAGGTGATTGATCATGCTAACAGAAAGACAAATGTTAGTGTTAGAAGCAATTGTCAGAGTATATACAGAGGTTGGTCAACCTGTTGGTTCTAAATCGGTCGTTGATTTTTTACCAATGCATGTAAGTTCAGCAACTATCAGAAATGAAATGGTGACATTGGAAAATAATGGGTTAATTAAAAAAACACATTCTTCTTCTGGTAGAATTCCTTCATTTTTAGGTTATCGATATTATGTTGATCACATTGTTAAACCCGGCGTTGTTCCAGCAGCGGAATTAGCGAATATTCAAAATTCTCTTGGTGTTCATTTTCAAAAGATTGATGAAATATTTGCAGAATCAACTAAGATTCTTTCGGACTTAACAAATTATACAGCGATTTCTTTACGACCTGAAACAATGGAAAGTCGTCTCGAAGGTTTTCGATTAGTACCATTAGGAAATCATCGAATTATGGCTATTCTTGTGATGAGTAGTGGCGTTGTTGAGAATCAGACATTCAGTATTCCTAAATCGATTAACGGATCAGATTTAGAAGCCGTAACAAGGTTGTTGAATGACCAATTAATTGGGTTGTCATTAGCTGAAATTTCTAAGAAGTTAAGAACAAGTATCCCAGTTATGTTGGTTAATTATATGCGTAGGCCAGCTGGTATTTTAGATATTTTTGGTAATATTTTAAAGCAGGCAGCACGTGAACAAGTTTTTGTTGGCGGTAAATCTAATATATTAGATTTTGCTACCGATAGTAACGTGGATGAATTAAAATCATTATATGATTTAGTAGACACATCAAATAACAAGAATATTGGTGAATTAATTGGAATTCAAGGTAAACCTATTCAAATTAAAATTGGTGAGGAATTAACGAACCAATTACTTGATAACTATAGTCTTATATCAGCTAGTTATGATGTTAGTGACCATGGTCAAGGGGTTATCGCATTATTGGGTCCTACAAATATGCCATATTCAAAAATGATTGGTTTATTAGATGCATTTAGTGATGAGCTTGCTAAAAAATTGTTAGATTATTATCAACAATTTGATAAATAAGAAAAGGGGTGTTGTGTGTGGTTAAAGATGCCAAAGAAGATTTAGTTGAAGAAGATGTTACACAAGAGCAACATCAGTCTAGTGAAGCAACTAATCAAAATGAGAAAAAAAGTTCTGTTACTGATAAAGTAAAAGAAAAATTTAGTAAAAAGCCTTCTGATGCAGATAAATTAGTTGAGTTACAAGCTAGTTTAGACACAATGGAAGATAAATATTTACGAGCAGAAGCCGAAATGGCAAATATGAATACACGCTTTAAGAAAGAACAAGAACAACTCTTAAAGTATAGCGGGCAATCATTAGCTAAAGATGTTCTACCAGTTATCGATAATTTGGAACGAGCATTGGCAATTGAGGTTGACACTGAGAGTGGCGAACAACTTAAAAAAGGTATTGAATTAGTTTATAAAGATGCACAAAAAGCATTAACTAATAATGACGTTATAGAAATTGCAACTGATGACGTTACTTTTGATCCAAATGTTCACCAAGCAGTTCAAACAGTTCCAGCTTCTGATGATCAAAAAGCAGATACAATTGTTCAAGTCCTTCAAAAAGGATATAAATTAAAAGATAGAGTGTTACGTCCAGCAATGGTCGTTGTCGCTCAATAATAATATAAGAAGAGGTAGATAAATTATGGCAAAAATTATAGGAATTGATTTAGGAACAACTAACTCAGCTGTTGCTGTGTTAGAAGGTAAAGAAGCAAAAATTATTACAAACCCAGAAGGAAATCGTACAACACCATCTGTTGTTTCATTTAAAGATGGCGAAACTCAAGTTGGTGAAGTTGCTAAACGCCAAGCAATCACAAACCCTGATACTGTTGCATCAATTAAACGTCACATGGGAGAAGAAGGCTACAAAGTAGATATTCAAGGAAAATCATACACACCACAAGAAGTTTCTGCTATGATTTTACAATACATCAAAGAATATTCTGAAGCTTACTTAGGCGAATCAGTAACACAAGCTGTTATTACAGTTCCTGCTTACTTTAACGATTCACAACGTCAAGCTACAAAAGATGCTGGTAAAATTGCCGGTTTAGAAGTTGAACGTATTGTTAACGAACCTACTGCTGCTGCTTTAGCATATGGTCTTGAAAATACTGAAAAAGATGAAAAAATCCTTGTATTCGATTTAGGTGGTGGTACATTTGATGTTTCTATCCTTGAATTAGGTGATGGTGTCTTTGAAGTACTATCAACAAACGGTGATACTAAACTTGGTGGAGATGATTTTGATCAAAAAATCATGGACTGGTTAGTTGAGACCTTCAAAAAAGAAAATGGTATTGACTTATCAAAAGATAAAATGGCAATGCAACGTCTTAAAGATGCTGCTGAAAAAGCTAAAAAAGATGTATCTGGTGTTACTAGTGCACAAATTAGCTTACCATTTATTACAGCCGGTGCTGCTGGACCTTTACATTTAGAAGCAACATTATCACGTGCAAAATTTGATAATCTTACACAAGACTTAGTTGAACGTACACGTATTCCAGTTCAAAATGCTTTAAAAGATGCTGGATTAACAAATGCTGATATTGATCAAGTTATCTTGGTTGGTGGTTCAACACGTATTCCTGCTGTTCAAGCATTAGTTGAAAAAGAAACAGATCACAAACCTAACCAATCAGTTAACCCTGATGAAGCTGTTGCACTTGGTGCTGCAATTCAAGGTGGTGTCATTACTGGTGATGTTAAGGATGTTGTTTTACTTGATGTAACACCACTTTCATTGGGTATTGAAACAATGGGTAGCGTCTTTACTAAGTTAATTGATCGTAATACAACGATCCCAACAAGCAAGTCACAAACGTTCTCAACAGCTGCAGATAACCAACCTGCCGTTGATATCCATGTCTTACAAGGTGAACGTCCAATGGCTACTGATAATAAAACATTAGGCCGTTTCCAATTAAATGATATTCCTGCTGCACCTCGTGGAATCCCTCAAATTGAAGTTAAATTTGATATTGATAAAAATGGTATTGTTAACGTTTCTGCTAAAGATTTAGGCACAAACAAAGAACAAAAAATTACAATCAAGAGTTCAGGTGGTCTTGCAGAAGACGAAATCGAACGCATGGTTAATGAAGCTAAAGAAAACGAAGAAGCAGATAAGGCACGTAAAGAAGAAGTTGATTTGAAGAATGAAGTTGATCAATTATTATTCTCAGTTGATAAAACTTTGGAAGAATTAAAAGGTAAAGTAACTGAAGAAGAAATTAAATCTGCTGAAGATGCTCGTGATGCTTTGAAGAAAGCTCAAGAAGATAACAATGTTGAAGATATGAAAGTTAAGAAAGATGAATTGAATAAAATTGTTCAAGACTTAACTGTTAAATTGTATCAACAAGCACAAGAAGCTCAAGGTGAAGCTGGTGCTGAAGGCACGGCTAAAGACCCTAAAGATGAAACTGTCGATGGTGACTTCGAAGAAGTTAACCCTGAAGATAAGAAGTAATCTTTACTAAATTTTGAGTGTGATAGAAAGTCAAAGGCCTTTGGGACTTTGGCTTTTTATTTCATGTTAGACATGTTATCCTATTTAGAGCAATAAAAACCAAAAAGGTTATTCGGAGGTACGGAATGGCAGAGAACAAAGATCCATATAATGTACTTGGTGTGACTAAAGATTCGTCACCTGAAGAAATAAAAAAAGCGTATCGTAAGTTATCTAAACAATATCATCCGGATATTAATAAGGATGCTGGTGCCGAAGATAAATTTAAAGAAATCACTGAAGCATATGAAACAGTTGGTGATCCACAAAAGAAAGCTGAATACGATCAATATGGTTCAGCTGGGTCTCAAGGTGGTGCTTACCGAGGATTTGGTGGTCAAGGACAACAAGGTGGATTTGGCGGCGGTGGATTTGAAGATATTTTCAGTTCATTTTTCGGCGGTGGTGGTGCTTCCCAAGATCCAACCGCTCCACGAGCAGGTCGTGATTTGCAATACGAGATGACATTGACATTTAATGAAGGTGTTTTTGGTAAAGAATCAACAATTAAATACAATCGTAAAAGTCTATGTGCTACTTGTTCTGGTTCTGGAGCAAAACCTGGAACTTCTCCAATTACATGTCATAAATGTGGTGGTCGAGGTACTATCCAAGTTGAGCGTCGTACGCCACTTGGAAACATGATGACTGAACAAGAATGTGATATTTGTCATGGTACAGGTAAAGAGATTAAAGAAAAATGTGATACATGTCATGGATCAGGCCATATTGATGAAAGACATGAAGTTAAAGTAACTGTTCCTGCTGGTGTTGAAGATGGTCAACAGATGCGTCTTCAAGGACAAGGTGAATCTGGTGAAAATAGTGGACCTTATGGAGATTTATACATTATCTTTAGAGTTCAGGCTAGTGGCACATTTGACCGTGAAGGTCCTGATATTTACATTGATGTTCCAATTAGCTTTGTCCAAGCTGCATTGGGCGACGAAGTAACGGTTCCAACCGTTCATGGAGATGTAAAAATGAAGATTCCCGCTGGAACACAGACTGGAACGACTTTCAGATTACGTGATAAGGGTGCGCCTAAATTACATGGTAAGGGTAATGGTGATCAAGAAGTGACGGTTAATATTGAAACACCTCGTAATCTTAAAAAAGAACAAAAAGATGCTTTGAAAGAATTTGCTACAGCTAGCGGTAAAAACGTTGTTGGCGAAGGTAATTTATTTGATAAGTTAAAAGATCAATTTAAAAATAAGAAATAAAGTTAAAAATAGAATCGTCTTCTAAGATGATTCTATTTTTTTGTATGCGAACTGTAATTGTGTTTAGTAGCGTTGATTGTTATAATCAGAAGAGATAGAAACAAGAAAGTAGGACGCTATTAATGGATTTTGAAGAAATGCAAGATAGACAAAAACATATTCGAAACTTTTCGATTGTAGCACATATTGATCATGGAAAATCCACACTTGCGGATCGTATCCTCGAGATGACTGATACAGTTACTAAACGTGAGATGCAAAATCAATTACTCGATTCGATGGATCTTGAACGAGAACGTGGAATTACAATTAAATTAAATGCGGTTGAATTACATTATCTTGCTAAAGATGGTGAAACATATATCTTTCATTTAATTGATACACCAGGACATGTTGATTTCACTTATGAAGTTTCAAGGAGTTTGGCGGCTTGTGAAGGTGCTGTACTTGTTGTAGACGCTGCTCAAGGTGTTGAGGCACAGACACTCGCAAACGTTTATTTAGCGATTGATGATGATTTGGAGATTTTACCAGTTATTAATAAAATTGACTTACCATCTGCTAATGTTGAAATGGTAAAAAAAGAAATTGAAGATGTTATCGGATTAGATGCCTCTGATGCCGTTCTGGCAAGTGCTAAAAATGGTATTGGTATTGAAGAGATGCTGGAACAGATTGTAACGAAAATTCCTGCACCAAATGGTGATTTAAAAAAACCATTGAAAGCTTTAATTTTTGATTCAATCTATGATAGTTACCGTGGCGTTGTTTTGAGTATTCGGGTGGTTGACGGTGTTGTAAAACCTGGCGACACAATTGAATTAATGAATAGTAAGAAAAAATATGAAGTGACTGAAGTTGGGGTTATGTCACCCAAAGCAGTTAATCGTGATTTTTTAATGGCCGGAGATGTTGGGTATGTTACAGCGGCAATTAAAGATATTCGAGATACACGAGTTGGTGATACAGTAACTTCAGCTGACAATCCAGCAACTGAAGCACTAGATGGTTACCGTGCAATTAATCCTATGGTTTATTGTGGGTTATATCCCGTAGATAATTCAAAATATAATGAATTACGTGAGGCACTTGAAAGATTACAATTAAATGATGCTGCTTTACAATTTGAACCAGAAACGTCACAAGCACTAGGATTTGGGTTCCGTTGTGGATTTTTAGGGTTATTACACATGGATGTTGTCCAAGAGCGGTTAGAACGTGAATCTGGGTTAGATTTGATTACAACGGCACCATCTGTAATTTATCATGTTGATTTAACTGATGGTGAGAAAATAATTGTTTCTAACCCTTCTGAAATGCCAGAACCATCATCAATTAAGCAAATTAACGAACCTTATGTGAAAGCAAGTATTATGGTACCTAATGAATATGTTGGAGCAGTCATGGAACTTTGTCAAAAAAAACGTGGTGTTTTTGAGACGATGGATTACTTAGATGAATTCCGTGTAAATATTATTTATCATATGCCTTTATCAGAAATTATCTTTGATTTCTTTGATAAATTAAAATCTAATACACGTGGATATGCATCCCTGGATTATGAAGAAGAGGGTTACCGTCCAAGTGATTTAATTAAAGTTGATATCTTGTTGAATGGTGAAGCAGTTGATGCATTGAGTTTTATTGTTCATCGTGATTTTTCTTTTGAACGTGGAAAAGGTATCGTCAATAAATTAAGATCATTAATTCCGCGCCAAATGTTTGAAATTCCAGTTCAAGCTGCTGCTGGACAAAAAATTATTGCAAGAACAAATATTAAAGCATACCGTAAGGATGTTACAGCTAAATTGTATGGTGGAGATCGAACACGCCGTATGAAACTTTTGGAAAAACAAAAAGCTGGTAAGAAACGAATGAAACAAGTTGGTAATGTTGAGATTCCACAAGAAGCATTTATGGCAGTCTTGAAAATTGATGAAGATGAAGAATCTAAGAAAAAATAAGTAAAAACGACAACCGGAAAAGTCTGGTTGTCGTTTTTTTTATGATAAGTATGCTTCATTATTTTGCATGTAAACCATCTCATCGTATGAAATTTGTTCTCTTAACAGATTTGCCGTTGCAGGGGTGATTAATTTTTGTTCTAATTGAAGTTGAACAAAATTATATTCTAATTGAAAGGCATTTATAAAAATATTATTTTGTAAGATAAGTTCAGTCTCATTTGAAAACATTCTTCTGTGTCTAACTGATAAAAATTGTCTAACCAGAGTAACGGCCATTGAATTGTCAACAGTGGTAATAGAGGTTAAATAAGTAATTGCTGCCTGATAACTAGATTCCTCCATTAAAATAAAGTCATCTTTTGTATTATTATAATATTTTTTGAAAGTATTTTTTTGATTTTCAGTAACCTGAGATAGCGCTTTTTCGCCTTTCTTAATAGCAAAATGTTTAAATAAATGAAGTGAATAGAATTTCAAGTGTATTATGAGATGTTTAAGTGAAAATCCACGGGTTGATTGATAAGTTGTAGCAAGATACTTTTCGTACCAAGAACCAGTTTTTTCAGAAACCTGACCACTCGATAATAATTCATGCAAAATATTTTCTTCAATTTCTTGTGTTTTTTCTAATAGGTCATAAAAATCACTCTTTTTAGGCCGTTTTAAAAAATTTTGTTGGTTATATAGCGTTTCAATTACTGTTTGTCTTTCTGGACTAGGAATATTTGTGACATTAAGTTGTTCAACAGTGTAAATAACCATCTTAGAACGAATTTCACCAATATTTTCTAAAATAGTAATCTCATTCTTTTTGGTAATTAAGTGCGGTAGTAGGAAAGTAGGAACTAACATGCTAATTAATATAACTAATGCAGCTATAAAAATGATTTCATTTCTCATAGGGAATTCAATTCCTGAAACAGTTACTAATGGTAATGAGTATGCCATGGATAGTGTAATTGTTCCGTGAATTCCACTTAGGGCAAATGTAAAATCGTCTTTTGTTGATAAATTTTTTAATAGGAAGTGGGACCATAGAAAACGCATTAGTGTCATAATAAAGTAAATACCAATACTAATAACAAGTAAAATTAGTGAATTAAATCCTGAGCTTTTTAATAAATCCGAGGTAACAGTAGGCAATGTTAAACCTAGAACTACAAAAACAAACCCATTTAAAGCATCTGTAAGTACTTTCCAAATACTACTTGATATAAATTGTAATTTAGTTGAAGATAACCGTAAACGATCTTTTTGAACACCATGAATTAAACCGGCAGCAACGACTGCTAAAATACCTGAACAACCTAATTCTTCAGATATAAAATAAATTAAAAAAGGAGTTATTATTTCAATTGGAATCATAATTGCTGTATCTTCGATGTGCCAATTTAGTAACGTTAACCTTATTTTAACGAATACTAATCCTAAAAATGCACCAATTAAGAGTCCACCAAAAAATGATGTGCTAAAAGCACTTAGACCTTCGTTCATAGAAAAAGTACCTGAAGAGAAAGCAGTTAATGCTAAACTAAGACCAACAATACCAGATGCATCATTAAACAAGGATTCATTTTCCAATATATTCATCATTGACTCAGGAATCGGTAAATTTTTTGTCACTGAAGATACTGCTACTGTATCTGTGGGTGTGACAATCGCTGCTAACGCAAATGCTAAGGCAAGTGATAAATCAGGTAAGACTGAGTGAACTAAAAACCCAGTGACAATTATTGTTGCACCAACTAAAATGATGGCTAATGAAAGCGTCGTTAAAATATTTCTAGCTAATGCTCTTCTAGATGTATTTTGGGCTTCATTGAAAATAATAGGTGCAACGATTATCATAAAAAATAATTCTGGGTTAAGTTCGAAATGTTGGAAATTTGGTAATAAAGAAAGCGCTAATCCTATACCAATTTGATAAAAAGCTTGTGGAACTTTTGGAAACTTAACAGCAATCACATTTGCGATAACCACGCCACCAAGTAATAATAAGATAGCAGATAGTGAATCCATAATATTGCCTCCAATAATTTCAATTTAGAATGGTGTCTATTTTAACACATGTCTAAATTTAACAACATAATAAAAGGCTAAGTTATCTAAAATAACTTAGCCTTTTATTAATTTATACGAATAAGTTAATAAGCATAACACCACCGAGCCCTGAAACAGAGACGACTGTTTCAAGAACGGTCCACGTTGCGAGTGTTTCTTTAACGGTTAGATCAAAATATTCTTTAATCATCCAGAAACCAGCATCGTTTACGTGAGATGCAATTAAACTACCTGAACCAATGGCGATAACCATTAATGCAGGATCAACGCCTGACCCAGCTATTAAACCACTGACTAGACCGGCAGCTGTTAATGCAGCAACTGTTGCAGAACCAAGAGAAATTCTAAGAAGTGCAGCAATTAACCAGCCTAACAATAATGGTGATAACGATGAGGATTCAAACATTCTTGAGATAACATCTGCGACACCACCATCAACAAGAACTTGCTTAAATGCACCTCCACCACCAATGATTAAGAGTAGCATTGCAATTTGTTTAATGGCAACTTCAAGAGAAGCCATAATATCTTTGACTGGGATCTTTCGGGCAATACCCATTGAATAGATAGCGAACAGAAGGGAGAGCAGCATGGCAACGCCAGGAGACCCAACGAACATGAAAAAGGAATCTATAGAGTTAGGGTTCTTTGGTGTTATCCCTTTATTAATAATCATGTCGTAAACTGTTGAAATAGCCATAATTACAACGGGAAATAAAGATGTCAAAGTACTCATTGCAAAACTAGGTGTATCTTCAAGTTTAAATTCTTTTTGTGTTCCTAATGCGCTTAAATTTCCTTTTTGCTTAAATGCCGAAGGAATATATTTTTTTGCAATCATAGCGAAAAGTGGACCGGCAATCAATGTTACCGGAATAGCTAATAGTAATCCGTAAATAAGAACCATCCCTACATTAGCATTTAGTGCTGATGCAATTGCAGTTGGGGCGGGGTGAGGTGGTAAAAAGCCATGAGTAACTGAAAGTGCAGCTGCCATGGGAATCCCAAGATATAAAACTGAAATTCCTAATTCCGTAGCAATCGCAAAAACGATTGGGATCAATAAAACAATACCAACTTCGAAAAATAATGCAATACCAATAATGAATGATGCAAGTACGACTGCTAATTGAATCCATTTTCGACCAAATCGGTTAATTAAAGTAGTCGCAATCCGATAAGCACCACCTGAATCAGCAACCAGTTTACCTAGCATAGCACCAAAACCGAAGACTAAGGATAAATGACCTAATTGACTACCAATACCATTTTCGATAGAAGTCGTGATTTTATCTAAAGGCATCCCTAATCCAATGGCAACAACAAATGATGTGATAATTAATGAAACAAATGTATTTAATTTAAATTTAATGATTAATAAAAGTAAAAAGAGAATCCCAATAAAAACAATTAAAAGTGGCATAGTAACTTTCCCCCAATGAAACTAGATTTGATGATAATGTTTCCGCTGGAAATCAGCAATATTTTTATATTCAGCGCTTAATGACCTACTTACTCGAACAAATATAGGTAATAGCTCACGATATACTTCAAAGTTTTCTTTTTGTGGTTGGTGGACATGCATGGAACCAATCATATTTTCAACAGCAGATAGATCAGCAATTAAATGTAAACTTTGCATTCCTAAGACAGCTGCGCCAAGACAAGAACTTTCAAAACTTTCAGGAATTGTAACTTCTTGTTCAAAAATATCGGCTAATAATTGTCGCCATAAAGATGATTGGGCAAAACCACCTGTTGCTTGGATTCTAGTGGGTTTCCCAGCAATTTCAGTTAGTGCTAACATGACCATGTCTAAATTGAAAACGATCCCTTCAAGTACAGCTCGAGCCATATGCGCACGTGTATGTTGACGTGTTAAACCAAAGAATGAACCTCTAGCATTAGCATCCCAGAGTGGTGCCCGTTCGCCACCAAGATAGGGGTGGAAGAGGAGTCCATCGGAACCGGCAGGAACCTTTTCTGCAATTTGAGTGATGACTTCATAGGGATCAATTTTCATTTGTTCAGCAGTAATTTTTTCGGGTGTAAATATCTCATCGCGCAACCAGCGGAAGACGATACCGCCATTGTTAACTGGCCCACCAATGACCCATTTATTTTTGGCGAGCGCATAACAGAATAGTCTACCTTTAGGATCTGTAACAGGGTGATCGATAACCATTCTAACGGCACCACTCGTACCAATTGTGACAGCCGCAACACCCGGTTCGATAGCATTAACACCAAGGTTTGATAGAACACCATCACTTGCACCAACAATAAAAGGAACATCACGTTGGATACCAGTTATTTTAGAAAATTCAGTATTTAGTCCGGATAGTTGGTACGTTGTTTCAACTAGTTCTGGTAACTGTTCAGGTGTGACACCAGTTACAGATAATGCTTGCTTATCCCAATCTAAATTAAAAATATTGAATAAGCCTGTAGCTGACGCTAAAGAATGATCAATAACAAGTCGATCAAATAATTGATATAAAATATAATCTTTAATACCAACAAAATAGGCTGCCTGATTAAATAAATCTGGTTTATCATTCTTTAACCAAATTAGTTTTGATAATGGTGACATAGGATGAATAGGTGTTCCAGTTTTGAGATAAATTTCATGACCAACACCTGATTCATTTAAATCATCACTCCACTTGCTAGCTCTGTTATCAGCCCAAGTAATCGATCTAGTTAACGGTTTATGATTTTTATCAAGTAGAATTAAACTGTGCATGGCAGCTGAAAATGAAACGCCTTTTAAATCAGTGGGGCGTAAGTTCGCTTTTTTATTGACCTCAGTGATTGCTTTTGTTACAGCAGCATAAATTTCATCAGGATCTTGTTCAGCCATCCCATTTTCTTCTTGATAAAGTGAGTAACCAATATTAGCGTATTCAATTACGGTACCTTTAAGATCGTATAAAACTGCTTTCGTGCTTGTTGTTCCAATATCAACACCGATTATATGTGGCATAGTGATCTCCCTTGAATAAATAGTAGTATGAATAATAAAGTTTATTAAAATTACAGTTAACGCTTACATTATCGTCTTTGAGTTAATTTAAAGCAACTATCTTTACTTATTTAAAATTTGATAATAAAGGATAGAATGCTGCTAAAATTAAAAAGAAGGAAAGAATAATGATTAGAATAGTTTGACGGCGATTACCATGATGTAAGAATAAGTTTAAACATGAGGTAACAGCAATGTAACCACCAAGTATCATCAAAAAGATAAATGTATCTGTAATAGGATTTAAACTAATAAGCGAAAAAAGTCCCAGTATCAATAGCCAGTTACGACTATTTTTTTCCCAGGCTAACGAGCCAAAAAAAAGTGACTTATATGAAAATTTTCGACGTTTTTTTTTCGTAAATGTAGAAATATAAATAATAGTGGTCATAATAAACCAAATGGAAAGAATGAATGGACCGAGATATTGCATAAGTAAACTCCGTTAAATTTAATTTTTTGAAAATAAAGTTGATAAACGTGTCATAAAAGTCGATAAGAATCTTTCGGTTTCAACGGCAACAGCGACAACCGTTGTTGCTTGATTTGAATTTAGGCGTGTCTCGTCACCGATTGTACGTCCAGAAAAAGGCGCTTCTGTGTCAACTTTCATATTGATAGGTAAAGTAGTGACTAAAGATGCATCTATAGCAACGGCAACAGCTAAGGGGTCATGCAAAGCACAGCCGTCTAAATTTGTTTTTAGGTTTGCATAGGCGTTAATATAGTAATCAACAATATCGGCGAAAGCTCGACTTGATGGACTGTCAATTTCACGCCATAGCTCTGTTTCTTTTTTTGTTAAAAGTGTTTTAAGTGTTACGTCTAGACCTACCATTGTAATAGGCAATTTACTTTGGAATACTTCATTTGCGGCTTCTGGATCTTGATTAATATTTGCTTCAGCAACGGCAGTTACATTTCCAGGGATTGTTAAAGCACCACCCATTAAAACGACTTTACCAATTAATGTTTCAATTTTAGGATCTTTTTTTATGGCTAATGATAAGTTCGTTAATGGACCAGTAGGCACAATAATTAAATCTGATTGAAATTCATGTGCAGAATCGATAATAAAATCGATTCCAGATTCTGAGGCGTATGGTTGGCTTGATTTAGGGATTTTTATGTCACCTAAACCGTTCATACCATGTATTTCTTGGCTTATTTCTAAAGTATCAAAAGATTGAGTCGTGATTGAATGTTTCTCACCGAGATAAACTGGAATATTTGATTCACCTAATAAATTAAGTAAGTTCAAACTGTTTTGAACACCAGCTAGCATTTGCAGGTTACCGTAAGAACCTACAATACCAATTAAATCAATTTCGGTACTAGCGAGAGCATAGGCAATAGCCAATGCATCGTCAATACCAGTGTCTAAATCCAAAATCATTTTCTTTCTTCCCATAAATAAAACCTCCCCAATATTTTAATAACCTTAGTTTACCAAAAAAAGCGATAAATTGTTATCGTTTTCCTCTTTAATTAATGCATGAATGAATGCAATGCTTTATAATAAACTTTGAGAACTAAACAAAATTTGATGTAATTTAAATTTATTTAAAATATGAGGTGATAGTATGGCACAAGAAACATTGTTTGATTATTTAAAGAAGGAATTACCAAAAATTGATTTTGATGGTGATATTGTATTAGATTGGCAGAAAAAGGATCATACATTTACAGTAGATCTCACATTTTATGCTGAGAATAAGTCACAACAAGCAATTCTTGATATTGAAGGTGTTAACTCAGAATTACCCATTATTTCATTTGGGGATGCTATATTACTCTATGATGAAGAACGTTTTGACTCAAAGGAAGTTGAAAAAGAGTATTTAACAACATTACCCTTTCAAGGGAAATCGGGTTGGGAACGCTCAGAGGCAGCAGCATTTATTAACTATTTACAAATTGTACTAGACAATGGTCAAAGTGATTTGTTAGATTTTTTGAATGATGATGATGCTGAATTCTTTGAACTAAGTTGGTCAGCTAGCGATTTTGAAAAAATTCAAAAAGCACAAAGTACAGAAAAAAGTATGCGATTAATTTATCCAAAATTTTAGGAGGATTTCAATTTGAAATGGACAGAAGTAAGTATCTCAACAAGTAGTGAAGCTGTAGAAGCGGTTTCTAATATTTTAATTGAAAGTGGTGCTGAAGGTGTCCAAATTGATGATTCAAAAGATTTTGAAAAATTAATGCAGGATAATTTAGACGGGAACGATTTTACATCAGTTGAGCACCAAAATGATGGAGCAAAGATTTCTGCCTTTTTCCCTGAAACTATTTTTATTCCTGAAATATTGCCAACTATACAGAGTAGGGTTAATCAATTAGCTGATTTTGGACTTAATCCGGGACGTGGTCTGATTGAATTGAATGAAGTGGATGACCAAGGTTGGGGATTGGAATGGCAACAATACTACCATCCGGTTAGAGTTACCCGATTCCTAACAATAGTACCAAGTTGGGAGAAATATCAGGTGGTCCAACCTGATGAAAAAGTGATACGTTTAGACCCTGGTAAAGCATTCGGTACAGGAACACATCCCACAACCCGGCTAGCTTTGGTAGCACTAGAGCAAGTAATACGTGGAAATGAATCTATGATTGATGTTGGAACAGGTTCAGGTGTTTTAAGTATTGCTGCAAAACATCTTGGTGTTGGTCATATTGATGCGTATGATTTGGACGATATTGCAGTAGATGCTGCCGTATTAAATTTCAACTTAAATCCAATTGCAAATCAGATACATGTAGCAGCTAATGATTTACTAAATGGTATTGATAATAAGGTTGATTTAATTGTGGCTAATATTTTGTCCGAAATTATTGTACCGTTAATTCCGCAAGCTAGAAGAAATTTAAATCCAGGTGGCCATTTTGTGACATCTGGGATTATTGCAGATAAAGTCGATTTAATCAAGGAGTCACTGGTAACTGGTGGATTTGAAATACAACAGATTTTAAATATGGGTGACTGGTTCTCAATTATTGCAGTTAAAATGGATTTGGAAGGTTAGGTAGTAAAGATGCAGAGATATTTTTTGAAATCTGATGAGTTAATTTTAACAGATGAGGATTTTCATCATGCAATTAAAGTTATGCGTTTGGCTGTTGGTGATCAAGTTGAACTCGTTAAGCAATCAACAGAGGTTGTTGTTGCAAAGATGAAACAGGTTACTGAAAGTTCAGCTACTTTTGATTATCAAAAGACAGTAGAAACATTAGTTGAGTTGCCAGTAGAAGTAACAATTGCGTCGGCTCTTTCAAAAAAAGATAAGGCAGACTGGATTGTACAAAAAGGTACAGAAATGGGGGCTGCCCATTTTATATTTTTTAATAGTGATTTTTCTATTGCAAAATGGGATCAAAAAAAGCAGGCTAAAAAAATTGAACGTTTAAAAAAAATTGCTAAGGGTGCTGCAGAACAAGCACATCGAACTAAAATTCCAACGATTTCATACGCTAAAAAAATTGATGAGATATTTCAACAATCTTATGATATTCAGATTGTTGCATATGAAGAATCTGCTAAACAAGGTGAGGTTAGCCAACTAAAAAAATCATTTGATTTGATTGAACCTAATCAAAATATGATTGCGGTATTTGGTTCAGAGGGTGGTATTTCAAAATCAGAAATTGATAAGTTAGCTACAGCTGGTTATCAAAAGGTAGGCTTAGGACCTAGAATTTTACGTGCAGAGACTGCTCCGTTATACTTATTAGCGAGCCTTTCATTTGTTAGTGAATTAAGTTAAGTAAGGCATGAGAAAACGAAATGAGGAAATATTTTTGAAAAATTTTCTAAGCATAACAGCTGCATGGTACTTAACGGTAAGTATTGCCATCGGAATTGTGGTCCCGATGGTACTGACCTTAGTTAATGCAAACGATGTTATAAAAATTGGTGTTTCTTTATTTATAGTAAATGTCATTTTTTCTATCATTATTGGTGTTATTATTGGTAGAAATGATCATAGTTTGATTTTTAACTTTTTCTTTCCAGTTATTTTTGCAATAGGTGTGTTGTGCCATTTATTTCAAAGTATCACTATCTTTTTTGCAATTATTTATCTTTGTTTATCATTATTAACATGGGGAATTTCAAAAAAATAATACAAATACTTTATGAATACATGAGTACGCGGACTGCATTATGGAATCGCGTATTTTTATTTTATATAAAAAGAGGTGTGTAGATATGACAAAAGAAGAAATGTGGAGTGCTAGAGACGTTTTGGAAATCGTTGAAAGCTATATGAATGAAGAACATGTTGCATTTGTACAAAAAGCATGTGATTTTGCTACCTATGTTCATAAGAATCAATATCGTAAGTCTGGCGAACCATATATAATGCACCCAATACAAGTTGCTGGTATTCTTGCAGAATTAAAAATGGATCCGGAGACTGTTAGTGCAGGATTTTTACATGATGTTGTTGAAGACACACCAGTTACTTTAGGTGATGTAGGCGAACTTTTTGGTAAAGATGTGCAAGTAATTGTCGATGGTGTAACAAAATTAGGTCAAATTCAATATAAATCTCATCAAGAGCAATTAGCTGAAAATCATCGTAAATTATTGTTAGCGATGTCTAAAGATTTACGTGTTATTATTGTGAAATTAGCAGATAGGTTACATAATATGCGGACGTTAAAACACTTACGTCCAGATAAGCAACGACGAATTGCAAATGAAACGTTAGAAATATATGCACCATTGGCAGACCGTTTAGGTATTAGTACGATTAAGTGGGAATTAGAAGATAGTTCATTACGTTATCTGAACCCCCAACAATACTATCGAATTGTTCATTTGATGAATTCTAAACGTGAAGAACGTGAGGCTTATATTTCTGGAGCTATTGAAGAAATAAAAGTTTCCATTAGTGATTTAAAAGTTTCAAGCGAAATTTATGGGCGACCAAAGCATTTGTATTCTGTCTATAAAAAGATGAAAGACCAACATAAACAATTCTCTCAAATTTATGACCTCCTAGCTGTTAGAGTAATTGTTGGATCAATTAAAGATTGTTATGCGGTACTTGGGGCAATACATTCTAGATGGAAACCAATGCCTGGAAGATTTAAAGACTATATTGCGATTCCAAAGGCTAACTTGTACCAGTCTCTGCATACGACTGTTGTCGGACCAGAGGGACGTCCTTTTGAAGTTCAAATTAGAACAAAAGAGATGCATGAAATAGCTGAATTTGGTGTAGCAGCACATTGGGCTTACAAAGAAGGTGTGAAAGAGAAAGTTCAGCAAGATGACGCGGGTACAAAATTAAATTGGTTTAAAGAAATTATTGAATTACAAGATGAGACTGATGATGCTTCTGCTTTTATGGAAAGTGTTAAAGGCGATATCTTTGGTGACCGCGTTTATGTATTCACACCTAAAGGTGATGTTTTTGAATTACCCAAAGGTGCAGGACCACTTGATATGGCCTACAGTATTCATACTGAAATTGGACATCATACAACGGGTGCAAAAGTTAACGGAAAGATTGTGCCATTAGATTATCAAGTCAAAAATGGAGACATTGTTGATATCTTAACTAGTAAAAGTTCAATAGGACCAAGCCGTGATTGGGTTAATTTGGTGCATACAAATAAAGCTAGAAATAAAATTAAACACTTCTTCAAACTACAAGATCGTGTTGCTAATGCAGCTAAAGGTGAAGATTTATTGACGATGCAATTAATTGATTTAGGATTTGATCCTAAAAAAGTCATTACAAAAGAAAATATGAAACAGCTTTTGGATAAAAGACAATTGTCTGAATCAGATGACTTGTATGCTGCAATTGGATTTGGAGAGGTAGCAACGTTAGGTGTCGCCAATGCTTTAACGGAAGATATTCGCTCTAAAGAAGAAGAAGTTCGACAAGTTAATGAGCAGAAGGCAATCCTTGAAGAACATAAAGAAATGAAAAAACCAGACGTATCTGAAAAAAATCGTAAAAGTAGCCATGATGGTGGTGTTGTAATTGATGGCGTCGATAACTTACTTGTTCGATTAAGTCATTGCTGTAATCCTATTCCAGGAGATGACATTATTGGTTATATTACAAAGGGGCGTGGTGTTTCAGTTCATAGAACTGAATGTCCTAATGTTATTAAAGCTGAAGAGTCCGGGGAAAGAATTATTAGTGTTAAATGGGATAAAACCATGGATGATAAATCTAATTATCAATCTGATTTGGAAATCCAAGGGTACAATCGTTCTGGACTTTTGAATGATATTTTACAATCATTGAATAATACAACTAAGCAATTAAGCTCAGTTAATGGCCGTGTTGATAATAATAAAATTGCGACAATGGATGTTTCAGTTGGCGTAAAAGATATTGTTCAATTAGAAAGAATTATGGAAACTTTGAAAAGTGTTGAAGACGTTTATGCTGTTAAAAGGAAAATTCATTAATTTTCTAATGGAGGTACTAAAGAAGTGAAAATTGTTGTTCAACGTGTTAAAAAGGCTAGTGTTTCGGTAAATGGTCAGGTATTAAATCAGATTAATGTAGGATATCTTTTATTGGTGGGATTTAAGACGGGTGATACATCTACTGAGATAGATTATATGGTAAAAAAAATCTCTAATTCCAGATTATTTGAAGATGATATGGGAAAAATGAATTTAAGTATTCAAGAAATAAATGGAGAAATTCTATCTGTTTCACAATTTACTTTGTACGCGTCAACAAAAAAAGGGAATAGACCAAGCTTTACAGATTCTGAAGAACCTAATTTAGCTGAGGAACATTATGATGAATTTAATCAAAAATTGGCTGAAATAGTAACTATTGTTAAACCAGGTCAATTTGGAGCAGATATGGATGTTGAACTTATAAATGATGGACCAGTAACAATTATTTTTGATACAGAGAAAAAATAAAGGATGTATTAGAATCAACTCTAATACATCTTTTTGGTGTAAAGAATATTTGGAGGGTATAAAATGATAAATAATTATTTTTGGGACTTTGATGGGACGCTTTTTGATACTTATCCTGAGATGGTTAAGGCATTTCAAGAAGCGTTACGTTTACAAAATGTAATTGCGACTAGAACAGAAATTTATAAAATTATGCGAGAAAAATCTGTTAGACAAGCAATTCAAATTTATCAAGAAACAAATTTGAATTTAGATGTTGAACAATTGAGGGTAAGCTATGATGATTTAGAAAGACAGAGTCAAAAAAATGCAAAATTATTTCCTGGTGCAAAAGAAGTTTGTAAATGGGTGGTTGATAATGGTGGACAAAACTTTTTATTAACCCATAGGGATCAAAGCGCAATTGATATGCTTAGGGAAACAAATATTATTCATTTGTTTTCAGATTTTGTTACTTCAGATCAAAAATTTCCAAGGAAACCTAATCCAGCGTCACTTAATTATCTTGCAGAAAAAAATGCAGTTGATTACCAGAAAGCAGCAATGATTGGTGATCGGGAGTTGGATATTGCTGCAGGGCATAATGCAGGTATGAAGGGATATTTATTTGATTTTGATCAAATGATTTCAACAGTTGAAAAACCAGATAAGCGTGTATTGAAATTAATTGATTTAATACAAAAATAAGACAATGATAGTTAAGCATTGTCTTATTTATTTTGGATATAATTTGTTAAACCTTCAACGACTGATTTTGCTGTTTTTTCTTGAAAGCTGCTACTTTGGATTAACTTAAAGTCATATTTTGTATTAATGTACCCTAATTCTAGTAAGACGGATGGTTGTGTATTATCTCTTAGAACAAGAAAATCGCCAAATTCCGTTCCACGATTATCAAGACCGGTATCGTTTAATTCGGCATTTATTGAATTTGCAAGTGCTAAATCAGCTGTCTTATTATAGTAGTAACTTGTTAAACCAGTTGCTTCATCATCATTAGGCGATGAATCAAAATGGAAACTAATAAATGCATCTGCATTATTTGATTCTGCAAGTTTAGCGCGTGGGGCTAAATCTACATACGAATCAGAGTCTCGTGTTAAAATCACATTGGCGCCACGTTTCTTAAGAAGATAAGCTACTTTTTTTACAATTTGAAGCGTGTAGATTTTTTCTTGTTTATCTTTGATTGAAAGTGCACCTGAATCGTTACCGCCATGTCCGGGATCTAAAACAATCGTTGCTTCAGATAATTTAGTCACTTTGGCATTTTTTTTAGAAAGAATCCAGTTTGCTACCCAACCTTTTTTAGTATTTGGCAAACTTACGTATGACCAATTATTTTTTTCTCGAATAATTGTAATACGCTCACCTTTCTTAAGAGTGTCTAACACTTTATTTGACGTACTTGGTCCGGTACGTACATTAATATTGTCAGATGTAACAACGGTTTCTTTTAAATAAGTTGTCGTTTTTACAATACCTAAACATAGGGTACAAAAAATGATGATTAATAAAATGACTCTTGGCCAGTTTATGCTGAATCCATGTTTTCTATTTGTTGACATTTATGTACTCCTTTAACTATAGATATTGAATCTAAATATTAGTATACCAAATATTTGTTCAATAGTAAGAATCAAATTTAATAATATTGTAAGTTAAGCTGTACTTGACTTTAGAGAGTTACTCGAGTAACTTTATAATTAATAAAATATTAAAACCGATGAAAAAGAAATTAGGTTAGTTAAATTGTATAGAGAGTGAATAATTTGCTGAAATATTCACCATTTTTGCTAACCGAAAGACACTTTTGAGGTGCGTGTGGTTAAATCACATGTCGTTTAAGTTGCGTTAAGCTATTAGTAAAAAATTAAGGTGGTACCGTGCAAAAGCACCCTTGTCGTATTTAGATGAGGGTGCTTTTTTGTATATAATGCCACAAATAGGAGGATTTATAATGAAATTTCAACGTCCCAAAGGAACAGCAGATATAATCCCAGCAGATTCAAAAAAATGGCAATATATTGAAGAAACCGCTAGAAATATATTCTCAAGTTACCAATATGATGAAATTAGAACACCACTTTTTGAACATTTTGAGGTTTTTTCAAGAACTTCAGGTGATACTTCTGATATTGTAACTAAAGAAATGTATGATTTTAAAGATAAAGGTGACCGCCATATAACACTTCGTCCTGAAGGAACAGCTGGAGTTGTTAGAGCGTATGTTGAAAATAAACTTTATGGCCCAGAAATTCAAAAGCCATTTAAAACGTATTATATTGGACCAATGTTTCGTTATGAAAGACCTCAATCTGGACGCTTACGTCAATTTCATCAAATTGGAGTTGAAGCCTTTGGGGTTGATAATCCAACACTTGATGTTGAAGTTATGGCAATGGCAATTGATTTCTTATCAAAATTTGGATTAACAAATTTAAAATTAGCTATTAATACTTTGGGAGATAATGATAGTCGTGATAATTATCGTGACGCATTAGTTGCATATTTACGTCCCTTCGCTGATCAATTAAGTGATGATTCAAAAGCACGTTTAGAAAAAAATCCACTACGCGTTTTGGATAGTAAAGATAAAGGTGATCAAGAAATTGTTAAAAATGCACCATCAATTCTAGATTACCTTAGTGAAGAGTCACAGGCTCATTTTAACCAAGTAAAAGTGTTACTTGATGCATTGGAAATTCCATATGAAGTTGATTCAACAATGGTTCGTGGACTTGATTATTATAACCATACCATTTTCGAAATTATGTCTGATTCAAAAGCATTTGGTGGGAAATTTACGACCATTTGTGCTGGTGGACGATATAATGGCCTTGTTGAGCAATTAGGTGGTCCTGAAACACCAGGGATTGGTTTTGGCTTGGGGATTGAAAGATTATTATTAGTTCTTGAAGCTGAAGATGCAAAATTACCCGTTGAACAAAGTTTAGATGTTTATGTTGTTGGTATTGGTGAAGAAACGAATACTGAAACACTAAAACTCGTGCAATCAATGCGTAAGGCAGGTTATTCAATTGAAAGAGATTATTTAAATCGTAAACCAAAAGGTCAATTTAAATCTGCTAATCGTATGAATGCTCATTTTGTTATGACTTTAGGTGAGAGCGAACTAGAAACACAAACTTTGAATTTTAAAAATATGAAAACAAGTCAAGAAATTATATTAAAATTAGAAGATGTATATACTGATTTTTCGAAAGTATATGAAAAGGCATTAAAATTAGAAATGGAGGCTGATGGAGAATGAAAAGAACAACATACAATGGTTTAGTTGATGAAACTTTTATTGGTCAAACAGTTACATTAAAGGGATGGGTACAAAAAAGACGCGATTTAGGAAATTTAATTTTTATTGATTTACGTGATCGTGAGGGCATTGTTCAACTGGTTTTTAGTCAAGAATTTGATTCCGAAGCTTTAAAGATTGCTGAAGAGTTACGTAATGAATTTGTTGTTGAGGTTGCAGGAAAAGTGACACAACGGGATGCTAAAGCAATCAACCCAAGAATGAAAACGGGTAAGATTGAAGTTGAAGTTCATAATGCAGTTATTTTGAATAAAGCAAAAACACCGCCATTTGAAATACAAGATGATATTAATGTTGTAGATGATACAAGATTAAAATATCGTTATTTAGACTTACGTCGTCCTGAAATGCAAAAATCATTAATGATTCGTAGCCGTATTACACAATCTGTTCACAGCTACTTAGATAATCAAAATTTTATTGATATTGAAACACCATATTTAACAAAATCAACACCTGAAGGGGCTCGTGACTATCTTGTACCTTCCCGTGTCTATCCTGGGCATTTTTATGCATTACCACAATCACCTCAATTATTTAAGCAATTATTGATGAATGCCGGATTTGATCGTTACTACCAAATTGCTCGTTGTTTTAGAGACGAAGATTTGCGTGGTGACCGTCAACCTGAATTTACGCAAATAGATTTAGAAACATCATTTATGTCTGCTGAAGAAATTCAAGATTTAACAGAAGGTTTATTAAAACGTGTAATGAAAGATACTTTAAATATTGACCTCGAATTACCATTACAACGTATGACTTGGAATGAATCAATGGCAAGATATGGTTCTGAAAAACCGGATATTAGATTTGATATGGAATTAAAAGATATGTCTGCTGCAGTTAAAGATATTGATTTTAAAGTATTTACTAATACTTTAAACAATGGTGGACTTGTTAATGCTATTGCGATTCCTGGTGGTGCCGATAAGTATTCACGCAAAGCGATTGATGCTAAAACGGCTTATATTGAACGTTTTGGTGCTAAAGGGTTAGCTTGGGTAAAAGTAACTGAAGAAGGATTTAGTGGCCCAATTGCTAAATTTTTAAATGACCATGTTGATGCAATTAAAGAAGCTGCTGGTGCAAATGTCGGAGATTTAATTTTGTTTGTTGCTGACAAAGCAAGTGTTGTTCGTGCATCATTAGGTTACTTACGTAATGATATTGCCAAAGAGATGGATATGATTGATGAAAATAGATTCGCCTTCCTTTGGGTTGTTGATTGGCCATTATTTGAATACAGTGAAGACTTTGACAAATTTATTGCTGCGCATCATCCTTTTACTATGCCAAATGAAGAAGATATTCATTTACTTGATGAAAATCCACATGAAGCACATGCACAAAGTTATGATATTATTTTGAATGGTTATGAATTGGGTGGTGGGTCAATCCGTATTCATAAACGCGATATTCAAGAAAAAATGTTTAAGGCTTTAGGATTTACTAAAGAAAGTGCGGAAGAACAATTTGGATTTTTCCTAGATGCACTTGATTATGGATTCCCACCACATGGTGGATTGGCTATTGGGTTAGACAGATTTGCTATGTTATTGGCAAAGAAAGATAACATTCGCGAAGTTATCGCGTTCCCTAAAAATTCAAAAGCATCAGAGCCATTGACGAATGCGCCTAGTCTAGTTGCAAGTAAGCAATTAGATGAATTATCGTTAAAAGTTGAAGAAAATAAATTAAAATAGACGTTTAAAAGACTAATGATTAAACTCATTAGTCTTTTTTAGGCATAAAAATATCAATATTATGTTAAGTGATTTATTATTATCATATATTAAGAGGGGGAATGATGATAATGAGTGAAAAAGCAATATTCGCTGGTGGTTGTTTTTGGTGCATGGTTGAACCGTTTGAAGAACAAGCAGGAATTTTAAATGTCGTATCTGGATATACAGGAGGACACACTAAAAATCCAACATATGAAGATGTTGTATCTGAAACAACGGGGCATACTGAGGCAGTTGAGATAACATTTGACCCTAAAAAAATTAATTACGCTCAGCTTGTTGAGATATATTGGCAACAAACAGATCCAACTGATGCGATGGGGCAATTTCAAGATAGGGGTAGTTCATATCGCCCAGTGATTTATACACTAAATGATGAGCAAAGAAAAATTGCGGAAACTTCAAGACAACTATTGATTGATAGTCATAGATTCAAAGAACCAATTGTTACAACTATAGAAGATGCAGGTCCATTTTATGCTGCTGAGGATTATCATCAAGAGTTTTATAAAAAGAATCCAAGAAGATTTGCTATGGAAGAAAACGGTGGACGGAATCAATTTAAACAATCTGTCTGGAAATCTAAATAAGTTAAAAGAGTCTTTTCGAATGAATTTTGAAAAGACTCTTTTTGTATAGATTAAGATTTACTTGATAAGTAAATGTCTAACTGTATCTGACCGTAATGAATGGTATAATATTCGTAACTTGTTAAAATGAAATGTGAGGTTTTTTGATCATGGACGATCTGCAACAAATTTTTAAGAAACATTCATACGCGGCCAAAGCTTCAACAGCATTTATATATGCGATATTAGTTTCGGTTGCGATGAACTTTTTTTGGACACCAGGAAAAATATATGCCTCTGGTATTACGGGGTTAGCGCAATTAGTAGCAACCCTCCTTAGTCGATATGCACCATTTCAAATATCGACTGCGTTACTCTTATTTCTTTTAAATGTACCAATGTTCATTTTGGCTTGGAATAAAATTGGTCACCGTTTTACTGTGTTTACTTTTCTAGCAGTTGTATTTTCAAGTATTATGATCAAAGCAATTACGCCAGTAACGTTAACAACGGATCCTATTATTTGCGCGATATTTGGTGGAGCTGTTAATGGATTTGGTACTGGATTAGCGCTTAGAAATGGAATTTCAACTGGTGGATTAGATATTATTGGCTTAACAATTAAAAAGAAAACAGGTAAAAGTATTGGAACTATTAATATTATTTTTAATGCTTTTATTGTTCTAGCAGCCGGTTTTATTTATGGTTGGCCATATGCTTTTTATTCTGCATTGGGATTATTTGTTAATGCTAGAGTCATGGATATGGTTTATACAAGACAACAAAAAATGCAAGTTATGATTGTGACGAGTCGTCCTAAGAGTGTGATTGATTCAATACAAAATCATATGCGTCGTGGAATCACAATTGTTAACGATGTTGAGGGTGCTTATCATCATGATGATAAGACACTTTTAATTACCGTTATTTCGAGATATGAACAAAATGAATTACATGATGCAATGGAAGAGTCAGACCCGGTCGCATTTGTTAGTATCTCAGAAAACGTTCAGATATGGGGACGTTTTTATGAGCAAGCATTATAAATAAAACTAAAGGATTAATAAGTTATGCAAATTAAAAAGATAATCTACTTATTTCTCATCAGACTATTTTCGTTACTGAATTTCTCTAAAAAAAGTACTAATATCAGCTATTTAATGAGTTTCGGTGGTAATAGTGACTTCATTCGGAAATTAAATCAAAGATGTTTAGATAATAATCAACATTTAATCATTTTTTATCGACCTTCTATGAAGTTAGAAATTAAGAATATCGAAGACTTAAATATTGAAACCAAAATATTTACTGAAAATATTTCTTTCGTATTAAATTTAATCCCTCTGATTTCTAAGAGTAACTTAATTTTTGTCGATAATTATTTTGCTTTTTTAGCCACAATGCATACAAAAAAAACAACCAAAATTGTTCAACTTTGGCATGCAAATGGGGCAATTAAATCGTTTGGTTGGGATGAGCCTAAGACAGCTGATCGATCAGCTGAAGATAAAAAACGATTTCAATCTGTCTATAATCAATTTGATGATTTTATTGTAGCGTCAGCTAAAATGGGGTCAGTATTTAAGAAAAGTTATCATGTTTCTGATAATCACATTTTAGAACTTGGATACCCTGCTACAGATAAATTTAAAGATAGCAATTGGATAAAATTAACAAAAAAAAATATTTTTAGTAGCCACCCAGACTTAATTAAGAAAAAAATCATTTTATACGCACCAACATATAGAGAAGATATAAATGGGGAAGTTATATTAGAAATACCAGATGATTTTTCTAATATTCAAGAATTATTAAATGATGAAACTAAGTTAATTATTAAATTACATCCGCATTTAAAGGACAAAGAGCTTGCCTTTAAAAAATTATTATCTAAGAATAATGATATTTTATGGGTGGATGAATACACAACTGGAGAATTGTTGGTCATCACAAATTGTTTAATTACAGATTATTCATCGGTTATTTTTGATTTCAGTTTATTGCCAAACGCTGAACGAGTTTTATTCTATTGTTTTGATTTAAAGAATTATGAAAGTAGTATTGGGATTCAATCGGATTTTAATAACTGGGTACCAGGACCGATTGTGCAAACAATGAGTGAACTAGTTGCTACTTATAAAGAATTCAAAAATAGTGATAGACAATTAGCAACATTTAATTTATTATGGAATACATCTAATGATGGGCATGCGACAGAGCGTGTTCTAGATTATTATTTTACTTAAATAAGGAGCGTCAATACATTGAAAAAAGTTATTTCAATTATAAAAGAACAATTTGAAAATTTACCAATTATATTTCGAGTTTCAAAATATGAAGATCGAGCAAGTTACCAAAGTCATTATTTAGGAATTGCATGGGAGTTTTTAAACCCAATGATTCAAATTGGTATTTACTATCTTGTTTTCGGTGTTGCCTTGCACGCTGGACAACAGATAGATGGGGTTAATTATTTTGCTTGGATGATGGTGGGTATCGCCCCATGGTTGTTTATGAATTCTAGTGTACTTGGTATGTCTCGTAGTGTTTATGAAAAAGTTGGATTAGTTGCTAAAATGAAATTTCCAGTTAGCGTACTACCAACAATTCGTATGGTCAGTCAAATGACTGCGTATTGGGTTATGTTCGGTTTTAGTATTATTGTTTTATTATTATCAGGTGTAACGCCCACTTTGTATTGGTTACAGTACATTTATTATTTTATCTGTATGATTGCATTTTTATTTGCTTTCGGTATTTTTAATTCAACCATCTCAATTTTAGCTCGTGATTACTATATAGCACTCCAATCGATTATGAGGGTTTTATTTTACATGTCAGGTATTTTATTCAATTTAAATTCTGGTAGTTTTCCTAAAGTTTTTGTTAGAATTCTACAAATAAATCCGTTTAACTATTTAGTCGCAGGGTTTAGAGAAACTTTCTTGAGCGAAGGTTGGTTTTTTAATAATCCAACACAACTATTACTATTTTGGTCAATCACATTAATGTTCCTCTTAATAGGATCACATTTACACTATAAATTTAGAGCTCATTTTGTTGATTTAATTTAAATATAAAAGATTTAGAAAACTTCCTGTCAGGTGAGTATTCTAAATCTTTTTTTATAATCAATGTTATAATACAATCAAGTTAAAATGCGAAAAGGGGTAAGGATAATGTTGATAGGATCACATGTTAGTATGAAGGGAAAAGATATGTTACTTGGTTCCGCCGAAGAGGCTTCGAATAATGGAGCAAGTACATTTATGATTTATACGGGAGCACCTCAAAATACAAGGCGAAAAGATATTTCAGAGATGAATATTCCAAAAGGTAAAGCCTTTATGGTGGAACATGGATTAAGTGATATAGTTGTTCATGCCCCTTATATTATCAATTTAGGAAATACAGTTAAACCAGAGAATTTTACATTTGCAATCAATTTTTTGAAAGCTGAAATAGATAGGGCCGAAGCATTAGGTGCTACTCAAATGACTCTCCATCCTGGTGCTCATGTAGGTGCGGGAGATGAAGCTGCAATTAAACATATCATTGAAGGATTAAACGAAGTTTTGACTTCAGACCAAAAAATTCAAATTGCTATTGAAACAATGGCGGGCAAGGGTACAGAGGTTGGACGAACATTTGAACAGATTGCACAAATGATTGATGGTGTGAAGTTGAATGATAAATTATCTGTTACGTTTGATACATGTCATACTAGTGATGCTGGATATAATATTAAAGATGACTTTGAATCTGTTATAGAAAAGTTTGATGATATTATTGGAATTGATCGATTGAAAGTCTTTCATATTAACGATTCAAAAAATGTTCAAGGAAGTCATAAAGATAGACATGCTAATATTGGCTTTGGTGAAATTGGGTTTGATGCATTAAATAGTATTGTACATGACGAAAGATTTAGTAAGGTACCTAAAATATTAGAAACACCATATGTAGGTGTAGATAAAAAAAATCAACAATCACCATATCAAAAAGAAATTTTGATGTTTAAAGAAAATACCTTTAATCCTAATCTATTAACGGAACTTGGGTTAAATTAAAGCTGTTTATTGATTTAGATCAATTGATTTATGCTTAATTTGTTAAAAAAAAGTATATTTTTTGTATTATCTCAAATATTTTATAAAAGATTTATTGACGGCGATAAAGACTTTAGTTATAATGAACAAGGACAGTTCGACGATGCAACTTAATGCATAAAAAGACGGTTACATTCAAGCTCGGAGGGAGGGATATCTATGTCAAAGACAGTCGTACGTAAAAACGAATCTCTCGATGATGCTCTTCGTCGCTTTAAACGTTCCGTTTCTAAAACAGGTACATTACAAGAATACCGTAAACGCGAATTCTATGAAAAGCCAAGTGTGAAACGTAAGAAGAAATCCGAAGCAGCAAGAAAGCGTAAAACAACTAAGAAACGCTTCTAGTCTAGGGAGGAATCACGTTGAGTCTATTAGAAACACTTAATAACGATTTAAAACAAGCGATGAAAGCAAAAGACAAACAAACTTTAAGTACTGTAAGAATGCTTAAAGCAGCTGTTACAAACGAAGAAATTAAAGCAGGTCATGATTTATCAGTTGATGATGAAACTGTTTTATTGGCTCGCGAGTTAAAACAACGCAAAGAATCTTATGCAGAATTCAAAGATGCCGGTCGAGATGATCTTTTAGAAAATCTTGATATGGAAATAAAAATTGTCGAAAAATATTTACCTGAACAATTATCAGCTGAAGAAGTTACTGATGTCGTGAAAGAAGTTATTTCACAAGTTGGTGCAACATCAAAAGCTGATTTTGGAAAAGTCATGGGTGCGGTTATTCCTAAACTTAAGGGACGCGCTGATGGTAAGGTTATAAGTGAGACAGTTAAATCATTATTAAATTAGCGAAAAAGGAATTACAATTCAACTTGAATTGTAGTTCCTTTTTTTTTATGCTATTATTTGAGTTGAGTAACTTTGGGACATATAAAACGAATTTAAAGAGGGTTATTATGGATTTAGAAATTTTTGACCACACTAAGGCAGAACCAGAAAAAAATATAACATTAATTAAAGAAATTCTTAATTTTGCGGGTAAGAAAATAAAATTACCTGATGAAACAGAAATGTCAGTTACTTTAATGAATAATGAAGAAATTCACAAAATTAATCGTGAATATCGAAATGTAGATAGACCAACTGACGTCATCAGCTTCGCAATCGAAGAAGATGGAGATGATATGCCAATTATTTTTCCTGATGATGAAGGTATGGATATGCCTGAAATTGCTAAAAATATCGGTGATATCATGATTTCAACTGAAAAAGTTGCTGAACAAGCAGTTGATTATGGTCATTCTTATGAACGTGAATTGGGATTTTTGACAGTCCATGGGTTCTTACACCTAAATGGTTACGATCATATGGAACCTGAAGATGAAAAAGAAATGTTTGGATTACAAACAGAGATATTAGATGCTTATGGCCTTAAACGATAAGCGCCAAGTTAAAAAAAATCGAACATTTTTGTTGTCACTAGGACATTCTCTAGATGGCCTTGTTACGGTTTTTAAAGAAGAAAGAAATATGAAAAAACATGTAGCCATGATGATACTAGTATCTATTTGTGCGGCAATTTTTCAAATTTCTGAAACAGAGTGGCTATGGCTAGCTCTTAGCATTAGTATGGTTATTATTAATGAAGTTTGGAACACAGTTATAGAGAATCTGGTTGATCTGACAACTGGTCATAAATATAATGAGATTGCAAAAAAAGTTAAAGATATGTCAGCTGCTGCTGTCTTACTTTCGGCACTATTTGCGATGATTGTTGGATGTCTTATTTTTATCCCACAACTGTTAGAATTAGTTTTTGATTAGTCAATTATAATAAAAGGTACATAAATAAGAGGAGAATTAATTAATGCAAAATAAAAAGTTTCATTCAGGATTTGTGGCAATTTTAGGACGACCAAATGTTGGAAAATCAACATTTTTAAACAATGTTATGGGTCAAAAAATTGCTATTATGAGTGATAAGGCACAAACGACCAGAAATAAAATTCAAGGTATTTATACAACAGATGATGCACAAATTGTCTTTATTGATACACCTGGTGTTCATAAACCAAAGAGTCGTTTAGGTGATTTTATGGTCAAATCAGCACTTTCAACACTTGGTGAAGTTGATGCTATTTTATTTATGGTTAATGCAACAGAAAAACGTGGACCAGGAGATAATTTTATTATTGATCGATTAAAAGATACTAAGAAACCAATTTATTTGGTTATTAATAAAATTGACCAAATTCACCCTGATGAAATATTAGCTATTGTGGAAACGTATCGAGAATCTTTGGACTATAAAGAAGTTTTCCCAATTTCAGCACTTAAAGGAAATAACGTCGATGAGCTTGTTGATTCATTAATTAGTGAATTACCTGAAGGACCCCAGTTTTACCCAGAAGATCAAATTACAGATCATCCAGAACGTTTTGTTATGGGTGAACTAATTCGTGAAAAAGTTTTACAATTAACACGAGAAGAAGTTCCTCACTCAGTTGCCGTTTTGGTTGAAGATATAAAAAAAGAGGACGAAGAAAAATTGCACATTTCTGCAACAATTATCGTTGAACGTCCAACGCAAAAAGGTATTATTATTGGTAAAGGTGGTAAAATGTTAAAAGATATCGGTGTTAAAGCTAGAAAAGATATCGAAACGATGCTTGGTGATCGCGTTTATTTGGAACTTTGGGTTAAAGTTCAAAAAAATTGGCGAGATAAACAGACTGATTTAAAAGCATTTGGTTACCGTGAAGATGACTATTAAGAAGTAACTAATGATCGGAACAAGATAATTTTTGTTCCGATTTTTATTTGCTCATGGAAAGGGGATGCATAGTATCGTTCAGAATAATGCAGATTTTGAAGGGATTTTACTTTATCGTAAAGAATATAAAGAACGTGATCTTTTAGTGAAATTTTTAACCGATCGTTATGGTAAAAAAATGTTTTTTATTAAAGGTGCTAGAAAACGAGGATTCAAATTATCTGCTGCTTTACTACCATTTACAATCGGAACTTACAGTGGGAGTATAAATGACAACGGATTATCATTTATTAATACTGCTAAAGAGTTTGAACAATTTCAAACGATTTCACAGGATATAATCAGTAATGCTTATACCATTTATATTTTTAGTTTAATTGATGCTGCATTCAAAGATAACGAACCCATCTCTGTTTGGTACCGAAAAGTTGTGACAGCAATTCGATTGATTAACGAAGAATTTGATCCAGAAATTATTACAAATATTATTGAAATTCAGCTATTAACAGTTTTTGGTGTACAGCCTCAATTGCAGGTCTGTGCAGTTGGTGGCGAAACGCAGGGAGAATTTGATTATTCAGAATCTTACGGTGGGCTACTGTGTTCTAAACATTGGTATCTTGATAATAATCGACTTCATGCTACTCAAAAAACAATTTTTTATTTGAGACAATTTTCTGTAGTGAATCTTGATAAATTAAATTCAATCAAGGTTGCTGAGAGTACCAAAAAGGAATTACGTCGTATTATTGATGTTATTTATGATAATAGTGTTGGATTAAATTTGAAAAGTAAAAAATTTATCGATGGAATCAGTTCTTGGCCAGTCTCATTAAAGAAAAATACTGAAATATAATTGACAAATACTTATTTCTAAACTATGATTATAGAGAAATAAATAGCGGGATTATGATGAAAAAGGGTAAGAATAGTTATTAAAGCGAACTTAGGATTAGTGCAAGCTAAGTAATTAATTATTTTTATTGGCATTTTCGGAGTCCTTTGTTAATGAAGCTGCTGGTTGAATTGAACCAGAAGTAGGGTGGAACCGCGATATTAAAATCGTCCCTATGTGGTCTATAAGACTGCATAGGTTTTTTTGTGCTTAAAAATAAGGAGGAATACTATGTCAAAAAAGTTAGCTGTTCAAGATATTATTATGACATTACAAAAATTCTGGGCTGATCAGGGTTGTATGTTAATGGAGGCTTATGATACAGAAAAAGGTGCTGGAACTATGAGCCCTTACACATTTTTACGTGCAATTGGACCAGAACCATGGAATGCTGCATACGTTGAACCTTCAAGACGTCCTGCAGATGGTCGTTATGGCGAAAATCCCAATCGTTTGTACCAACATCATCAATTTCAAGTTGTGATGAAACCATCTCCTGCAAATATTCAAGATTTATATTTGGATAGTTTGCGTGCATTAGGTATTGATCCAGCTGAACATGATATTCGATTTGTTGAAGACAACTGGGAAAACCCATCAATGGGTTGTGCTGGTGTTGGCTGGGAAGTTTGGCTTGATGGTATGGAAGTTACACAATTTACTTATTTCCAACAGGTTGGTGGATTAGAGGTACATCCCGTCACTAGTGAAGTTACTTATGGTTTAGAGCGCCTTTCTTCATATATTCAAGATGTTGAGAGTGTTTATGATCTTGAATGGGCTGATGGGGTCATGTACGGCGACATATTTAAAGAACCAGAATATGAAAATTCTAAATATTCATTTGAAGAAAGCAATCAAGAAATGTTATTTAATTTGTTTGATGTATATGAAACAGAAGCCAAAAAACAGATTGCCAATGGGTTAGTTCATCCGGCATACGATTATGTTTTAAAATGTAGTCATACATTTAATTTATTAGATGCTCGAGGAGCCGTTTCTGTTACTGAACGTGCTGGATATTTAGCAAGAATTAGAAATATGGCTAAATCAATTGCTAAAGTTTTCGTACAGGAGCGTAAAAAATTAGGCTACCCATTACTAAAAGATGAAAAACTTCGTAGTAAATTATTAAAGGAGGATAAATAAGATGACACATTCCTTTTTATTAGAAATTGGGTTAGAAGAAATTCCTGCTCATGTTGTTACACCTAGCCAAAATCAATTGGCTAAACGTGTAGGTGACTTTTTAACAGAGCAACGGTTATCATTTGACGAAATAAAGGCATTCTCAACACCCAGACGTTTAGCTGTTGAAGTGACTGGTTTGGCTGATAAACAAGCAGATATTCAAGAAGAAGCTAAAGGACCTGCAAAGAAAATTGCCATGGATGATGAAGGAAATTGGTCTAATGCTGCAAAAGGCTTTGTCCGTGGACAAGGAGTAACAACAGACGATATAACGTTTAAAGAATTAAAAGGCGTTGAGTATGTCTATGTAAATAAATTTATCGCTGGTAAATCTGCCAAAGATATTTTGGTTCAGATTAAAGATGTGATTGAAGCGATGACATTCCCAACAATGATGCACTGGGCAAATTATGACTTTAAATATGTTAGACCAATTCGTTGGATAGTTGCGTTACTTGATAGTGACGTTATTCCATTCAGTATTTTAAATATTAAATCTGGCCGCCAAACGCAAGGCCATCGTTTTTTAGGAGAAGCTGTAGATTTAGCCTCAGTAACAGAGTATGTTAAAAAATTAGAAGAACAATATGTAATCGTTGATTCTAATAGACGAAAAGAAATGATTAGAACACAAATTACTAATCTTGAAAATAATCAAGACTGGCATATTATTCTTGATGAGGATCTTTTGGAAGAAGTTAACAATTTAGTTGAATATCCAACAGTATTTTCTGGTCATTTTGATAAGAAATATTTAGATATTCCTGATGTTGTTCTAATGACTTCAATGAAAGACCATCAAAGATTCTTTTATGTGCGTGGCCAAAACGATGAAATCTTACCAATGTTCGTCTCAGTTCGTAATGGGACAGAAGCTAACATTGCTAACGTCGAAGCAGGCAATGAAAAGGTTCTTACAGCACGATTGGAAGATGCTGCATTTTTCTACCAAGAAGATCAAAAACAAACGATTAATGATTATGTAGAGCGATTAAAAAATGTCACATTCCATGATAAAATTGGATCAATGTCTGAAAAAATGGAACGTGTTCAATTAATGGCACAAATCATTGGTAAACGCCTTGGCTTAAATGACCATGAATTATCTCTTTTACAAAGAACAAGTGAAATTTATAAATTTGATTTGGTAACAGGGATGGTTGGAGAATTTTCTGAACTTCAAGGAATTATGGGTGAGAAATATGCCTTGCTAATGGGCGAAAATCCAACTGTTGCACAAGCAATTTCTGAACACTATATGCCAATTAGTGCTGATGGCGAACTACCTAAATCAAAAATTGGTGCAGTTTTAGCAATTGCTGATAAGTTGGACAGCATGTCAAGTTTCTTCTCAGTTGGATTAATTCCAACTGGATCAAATGATCCCTATGCACTTCGTCGTCAAGCGTTTGGGATAGTTAGAATTGTTGAAGATCGTCAGTGGCATTTTTCACCACTTGAGGTACTGAACGATATTAAGGAATTGGCAACGATACATCCAGATTTATTTACCAAGATGACTGTTGGCGAAAATGATAAAGATATTTTAAGTTTTGTTAATGATCGTATGAAGCAATGGCTTTCAAATAAAAACGTCAGTTATGATGTAATTGAAAGTGTTGTTGAAAGTACAGATGCAGATTTATTAGTTATGTCAGAGGCCGCTGTAACCTTAGAAAATCATAAAAATGATAAGGATTTCAAGGAGACCGTTGAAGCAATCAATCGTGTATTAAAGCTAGCAGATAAAAATGAGGCAACTAATCTAGTTGTTGAACAAGTATTATTAGATAATACTGCTGAAAAAGATTTATTTGAACGAGTTGAAATAATCCAAAGTCAGTTGGCAGATTTAACGTCAGAGAAGTTATATACTACATTAAGCGAGATTCGTCCGCTAATTGAAAATTATTTTGACCAGACAATGGTTATGGTTGATGATACAAAAATTAAAAATAATCGCTTAAATCAATTGAGTTTAATTGCTAAGATGAGTTCAAAATTAGGTAATTTAAGTAAATTAAATATTAAGTAATATAAAAATGAGAATTTATCTGTGAAGATAAATTCCTTTTTTGTTTGGTAATAGAATCAGAATAGTCATATTTGACAAAAGTGTCTATTACTTGAAGCTAATAATTGTATTTATGTCAAATAAATGCTATTATTATGGGTACTCAAAATATAGGTAACTTCGTATCGTTAGTTTTGGAGGTGAGTAGTTGGAATGAGAATACCCGAAAACGTAATTGAACAGGTGCGAACTAGTGTGAATATTACTGATATCATTAGTCAGTATGTCGGATTAAAAAAATCTGGTAGTAATTTTATGGGTTTATGTCCATTTCATGAAGAAAAAACGCCTTCATTTTCTGTAAGCGAAGAGAAACAAATTTTTCACTGTTTTAGCTGTGGAAGAGGTGGGAATGTTTTTAAGTTCTTAATTGAGCTAGAGGGACTTAGCTTTCCAGAATCTGTCAATAAAGTTGCAGAATTTTCAGGAATGGATATCGATAGTAAATATTCTGAATCTCAGTCAGCAAGGACACAAGAATCAACTGAAAATCGTCAGTTAAAGCAAATTCATGATGACGGTGCTAAATTATATCAACACATTTTAATGAATACAGAAATGGGTCAAAAGGCATTAGATTACCTGCATAATCGTGGTATAACGGATGAAATTATCAAAACTTTCCAAATTGGATTTGCGCCTGGGAAATCGGTCTTACAAGATTTTTTTAAGGAAAAGAAAGTAGACTATCAATTATTAAGGCAGTCTGGACTATTTATTGAAAATCAAACAGGTGATTTGCGTGAACGATTTATTGATCGAGTGATGTTTCCGATTAGAAATCAAAATGGTCAAGTTGTTGCCTTTTCAGGTCGTCTGCTTGAAAAAAATAAAGAATTACCTAAATATTTAAACAGTCCTGAAACGCCTATTTTTAATAAAAGAGAGATTCTATTTAATTACGATTTGGCAAAAAAAGAAATTCGGACAGAAGGAAATGTTATTTTGTTCGAAGGATTTATGGATGTTTTAGCAGCATACCGCTCTGGAGTTAAAAATGGTGTCGCCTCTATGGGAACAAGTTTAACAAATGAACAAATTTATTTGTTAGAACGTTCAACATCACAATTAAATATTTGTTATGATGGGGATGAACCCGGGCAAAATGCAACAAATCGTGCTTTGAACCTGCTAGCGAATCAGACAAAAATGAAAGTTGGCGTGCTAGCCATTCCTAACGGTATGGATCCTGATGAGTTTGTTAAAAAAAATGGTAAAGAAGCGTTTCTGGAGTTAGCTCACTCTGCTCGAGAGACGGTTATTTCATTCAAAATGAATTTTTTGAAACGAAATAAAAACTTAAAAAATGAAAGTGAGCAAATTGATTATATTGATCAAGTACTACAAGTTTTAACTACAATTAAAACGCCGTTTGAGCAAGATATTTATATTAATCAGTTGGCAGATGAATTTAAAATTGATAAAGGAATTCTAAGACAACAGTTAATTGATTTAGTTGCCGTTCAACCAAAAGTAGTGCAACAAGTTAATCAAGTTCCAAGGGTTCGAACAGATGAACCACCTGTAGAAAATCGCTCAGAGGTCATGAGCGATGAAAAAATTGATCGTGTTGAAAGAGCTGAAAGATTATTGCTTTATCGTATATTACATGATCATACAGCTTGGCTGAAAATTCGATCAATTGATGATTTTAGTTTTGTTCATGATAGTTATCAGTTAATATATACGTTAGCTGAAGGCTATTTAGAATTACATGAGCAATATGAAATTGCTAGTTTTTTAGATTACTTGCCAGAAGAGTCTTCAAAGAGATTTTTAATGCAAATAGAGCTGATGACAGTTGCAGAAGAGTCTTCAGAGGATGAATTTGATGATTGTGTGTCCGTCATTATGAATGATTCGCCGATGGAACAATCAATTAATCAAGTTCGATCAGATCTTATGGAAGCAAATCGTCTTGGCAATACAGAACTAACCAATGAATTATCAGTTAAGTTAATTGCATTATATCAAAAACAACAAGTACCACGAACATCCATCTAAGGGAGGAATTATTAATGGTAAAAAAAGTAGAAAAAGTTGAAGAATCAGAATTTGACGAAAAAGGCTTTAAAAAAGCACAAACGAAGTTGATCAAGGAATATAAAGTAAAAAAAGAAATTAAGTATGATAATTTAACAGATGAACTAGCAACACCATTCCATTTAGATGCTGATCGTATGGATAAATTACTTCAAAAAGTCGCAGATGCTGGTATTGCTGTTGTTGATGAAGAGGGAAACCCAAGTGAACATAGTTTAAAAGCAGCTGAAAAAGTTACAAAGAAAGCTTTAAAAGACACATCAGCACCAACTGGAATAAAAATTAATGACCCAGTTAGAATGTATTTGAAAGAAATTGGTCGTGTTAACCTTTTAAAAGCTGAAGAAGAAGTTGCTTTAGCATTAAAAATTGAAGAAGGCGACGAAGAAGCAAAACAAAAATTGGCAGAAGCTAATTTACGTTTAGTTGTTTCAATTGCTAAACGTTACGTTGGTCGTGGAATGCAATTTCTTGATTTAATTCAAGAGGGTAACATGGGATTAATGAAGGCTGTTGAGAAATTTGATTATCGTAAAGGATTTAAATTCTCAACATATGCGACATGGTGGATTAGACAAGCAATTACACGTGCTATTGCTGATCAAGCACGTACAATTAGAATTCCAGTTCATATGGTTGAAACAATTAATAAATTAATCAGAATTCAACGCCAATTATTACAAGAACTTGTTCGCGAACCAATTCCTGAAGAAATTGGTGCTGAAATGGATATGCCAGCTATGCCAGCCGAAAAAGTTCGTGAAATTTTAAAAATTGCTCAAGAACCTGTTTCATTAGAGACACCAATTGGTGAAGAAGATGATTCACATTTAGGTGATTTTATTGAAGATCAAGATGCAACTAGTCCAGCTGACCATGCGGCTTATGAACTCTTGAAGGAGCAACTAGAAAATGTTCTTGATACATTAACAGATCGTGAAGAAAATGTTCTGCGTTTAAGATTCGGTCTTGATGATGGTCGCACAAGAACACTTGAAGAAGTTGGTAAAGTGTTTGGAGTGACACGTGAACGTATTCGTCAAATTGAAGCTAAAGCATTACGTAAACTACGCCATCCATCTCGTTCAAAACAATTAAAAGATTTCTTAGAATAAAAAATTTAAGGACCATTATAAAACGAAACCTGTTTTATAATGGTCCTTTTTTAGTTATAATAAGAAAAGATAAGATACGAAAGAAGAGGATCAAGAAATGGATGCACGACATTTATCAGATCGATTAGTTCGAGTTGCAAAATTTGTACCAAAAAATGCACGATTGGCCGATATTGGATCGGATCATGCTTACTTACCTGCGTATTTAGCTATTAATAAAATTATTTCATATGCTGTTGCTGGAGAAGTAGCTAAAGGGCCTTATGAAAATGCCGTAACAGAAATTAATACAGAACGATTAGACCACATGATAATGCCAAGATTAGCTAATGGGTTAAAGGCAATTAAATTAGACGATAATATTGATACTATCACAATTGCCGGAATGGGTGGCCCTTTAATAAAGGATATATTTACTGCCGATTTAGAAAAATTAACGGGTGTCCGTCGTTTAATTATTCAACCTAATGTTGGACAAAAATTAATAAGAGAATGGTTAATGGATCATTCATATCAAATTATTGATGAAGATATTGTCGAAGACGACCATCATGTCTATGAAATTATTGTTGCTGAGAAAGTTAACACTAAAATGAGCTACTCGATATTAGATTTAAAGTATGGACCTAAATTAAGAATTGAGCAAAGCGATGTATTCAAAGCTAAATGGCACAAGCAAATGGAAAAAAAGCGTAAAGTTTTAAAAAATTTTGAGGCAGCAAATAAAGTTCCTATTGATAAAAAAAGGATATTAGAAGTTGATATCAAAGAAATTGAGGAGATGCTGGGATGACAAAAATTATTGATTTAGTCAATCAATTCGAAGTATTTGCTCCAAAAAGTATGGCTGAAATTGGTGATCCAGTAGGCCTACAATTAGGTGATATTAATAATACTGTTACTAAAGTAATGACAACTTTAGATGTTCGTCCAGAAGTTGTCCAAGAAGCAATTAATAAAAATGTAGATTTTATTTTCGCACATCATCCATTAATATTTAGACCGGCAAAAAATTTGGATACTACGAATCCTCAAAATAAAATGTATGCCGATTTATTGAGTCATAATATAACAGTGTATGCAGCTCATACTAATTTAGACAATGTTACAGGTGGGATGAATGATTGGTTAGCGAGTCGTTTAAAATTACAAGAAACAATCCCGTTAGTGCATACAAATAGTTCAGATTATGGAATGGGTCGAATCGGAAATTTAACTAGTCCTATGACTGTTATTGAATTTTCTGAATATTGTAAGAAGCAATTTAACATAAGTGGATTAAGACTGATTTCTAATGATTTGACGCAATCAATTAAGCGTGTTGCAGTTCTAGGTGGTGATGGTGGTAAATTTTATCATGAGGCAATTAAGCAGCAGGCGGATGTTTACGTAACAGGAGATGTCTACTACCACACGGCTCATGACATGTTAGCAGAAGGGTTGTCAGTTATTGATCCGGGCCATCATGTTGAAAGTATCTGTAAAGCACAATTGAAACGGTTATTTGGAGAATGGAATCTAGAAAATAATTGGCAAATTGAGATTATTGAATCAGATATTAATACAGATCCATTTCAGTTTATTTAATTTTAAAATTAGAGTATGATTAGAGATATTAAATAATAGATTAGGAGATACGCTATCATGACAAAATATGAAGAATTAATTCCACGTTTTATTAAGTATGTTAAAGTAGAAACTCGTTCTGATGAAAATTCAGGGGTAACTCCTTCAACGCAAACTCAAGTTGAATTTGCGAAAGAATTAAAGGAAGAACTTTTACAAATTGGATTAAAGGATGCACGTATTTCTAAAAAAAGTGGGTATGTTTTAGCAACATTACCAAGTAATTTAGAAGCTGGTAAAAACGTTAAAGCGGTTGGTTTTATTTCACATATGGATACAGCTGCATTTACAGCAGAGGGTGTTAACCCCCAATTCGTTGAAAATTATGATGGCGAATCTGATATTAATCTTGACGATGATGGTAAATTTAAACTAACTATTAAAGAATTTCCAAATTTAAAAAATTATAAAGGCAATACATTAATTACAACAGATGGTTCAACACTATTAGGATCAGATGATAAATCGGGAGTAGCTGAAATTATTACTGCTGTAGCTTATTTAGTTGCACATCCTGAAATTAAGCATGGTGACATTAAAGTTGGTATTGGACCTGATGAGGAAATTGGGGTAGGTGCTGATAAATTTGACGTAGCCGATTTTGGAGCTGATTTAGCTTACACTGTTGATGGTGGACCATTAGGTGAATTAGAATATGAAACATTTAATGCTGCTCAAGCAGTCGTTTCAATTCAAGGTAAGGAAGTTCATCCTGCAACTGCTAAAGGTGTTTTAATTAATGCAAGTAAGTTAGCAAATCAATTTGACTCATTATTACCACAAGATGAAGTACCTGAAAAAACTGAAGGCCGCGAAGGTTTTTACCATTTAATTTCAGTAGAAGGTACAGTTGATGAAGCAAAAATGGTATATATTATTCGTGATCATGATCGCCAAAAATTCGAAGATCGCAAAAAGTATATGATGGGTATTGCTGATAAAATGAATGCTGATTTTGATTCTGAACGTGTGACAATTGATATGGTAGATCAATATTACAATATGCGTGAAGTAATCGAGAAGGATATGACTGTTGTGACTGTTGCTAAAGAAGCTATGGAAAATTTAGCAATTAAACCGGATATCTATCCAGTACGTGGTGGGACAGATGGTTCAAAAATCTCATTCATGGGATTACCAACACCAAATATATTTGCTGGAGCAGAAAATATGCATGCGCGATTTGAATTTGTTTCAGTTGAAACAATGGAAAAAGCAACGGATGTTGTTCTAGAAATTATAAAATTAGTATCTGAAGAAACAAAATAGGTATTATTAAATAGTGTGGATGAGTTAAACTAGAGGACATATTGAGACCTTTCTTTCTCAAATTTTTCCTTATAGTCTTATAAAGCCAAAAAAAAGATAAACTAATTAGTTTATCTTTTTTTATTTATCTGATTTAGGATCTTTGAGAATGGCGTAGAGGCAATTTACGACAATTAAGCCGGTAACTGCAAAAATAATACCGATTAACAAAACTGGTGCAAACAATGTACCAGTTAGTGAGCTTACGATATAACCAATTACTTCACCAAAAATGAAGCCCCAAAAGAGAATTGTTAATTGTTTCATCATAGAACAGCACCTCACATTCAAAGCTAATTTTAGCACAAATAATTATTTTTGCAAAAGCTTTTTAGTGTCTATTGGGTATTGTTAAAAAGTTTTGTATAATAACATTAATAGATACGTGAAAAGGGGGATAAAATGTTTGTTCCGTTAAAAGTTAAAAGTTCATTCAGCTTATTACAAAGCACCACTAAAATTAATGATCTTGTTCAAAGTGCTAAAAGTAAAGGCTATAAAGCAATTGCCTTAACAGATAATAATACATTGTATGGTGCAATTGATTTTTATAATGCCTGTCAAAAAGCTGAAATTAAGCCAATTATCGGACTAACGTTAGATATCTCCGGTTTAATCGAAACAAACCATGAATATGAATTGACCTTTATTGCAAAAGATAAACAAGGTTATCAAAATTTAATGCAATTATCGACCTTAAAAATGACCTTAAATGATGATAAGTTAAACTTTAGTAGTTTAACTAACTATTTAGACGGTTTATTTATATTATCACCTAGTGAAAAAAGTGAATTTAGTTATTTAATTGAACAAAGTCAAATATCCGATGCAAAAGAATTATTAGCCAAATATCAAAGCTTAATAGGTTCAGAAAATATTCGAGTTGGCCTATCTCACTTAATGGATAAAATTACGGCACAATCAATTAAATCTTTAGCTCAAAATTTTGATATTCGTGTAATTGCGCTAGATGAAGTAGCTTATTTGGATGCTGAAAATCAGTTTGATATTGATGTGTTAAAGGCAATTAGTACTGGTGAAACGATTTTAATTAATAAAGTTGATGAACAAATTCAGGGAGAATATGCATTAAGAAATCCAAAAGAGATAACGGAGCAATATCAAGAATTGCTAATGGCAGATGCAATTCAAGAAACCCAAAATTTAGCAGATGAAACGTCTCTGGAATTAACATTCTCACAACCCAAACTACCTGAGTATCCATTACCTAATAATGAAACAGCACATAGTTATTTGAGAAGTATGTGTAATACTGGATTAAATGAGCGGTTTCCAAATGGTGTACCTAAGGAATATAAACAAAGATTAGAACTTGAGTTAAACGTTATTCAACAAATGGGATTTGAAGATTACTTTTTAATCGTTTGGGATATTATGAACTATGCTCATTCGCAAAATATTATAACTGGCCCAGGACGAGGGTCATCTGCTGGATCGATCACAGCCTACGTTTTAACGATTACGGATGTTGATCCAATTAAATATAATTTATTGTTTGAACGTTTTTTGAATTCAAAACGTGTTCAGATGCCGGATATTGATTTAGATATTCCAGATGATAAACGTGGACTAATCCTTAATTATTTACATCAAAAATATGGACATTATCACATGGCTCAAATTATTACATTTGGCACAATGGCAGCAAAACAGGCTTTGAGGGATGTTGGTCGAGTATTTGGTGTATCACCTTTTGAAATGAAAGGGTGGAGTGATTCAATTCCAAATGTTTTGAAAATTACGTTGACAGAGGCGCTAGCACAATCACAAAAATTACGTAATTTAGTTAATGATAGTTCCAAAAATAAAAATATTTTTACAATTGCGCAGCATATCGAAGGGATTCCAAGACACTACTCTACGCATGCAGCAGGGGTCGTATTGAGCCAAATTGATTTACGAGAAGTGGTTCCGTTACAAAATGGAAGTGAGGATATTCTTTTAACGCAGTATTCTAAAGATATAGTTGAAAATGTTGGTTTATTAAAAATCGATATTTTAGGTCTACGTAATTTAAATATTTTAGATCAAGCTGTAACACAGGTTAAAAAGAATTATCAAGCAGACTTCAATCCAGCATTCATTAATTTAGAAGATGAAAAAACATTAGCTCTTTTTAGATTAGGTGATACATCCGGTGTTTTCCAATTTGAATCTAATGGTATCAAAAATGTTTTAAAAAAATTACAACCAACATCTTTTGAAGATATCGCAGCTGTAAATGCGTTATATCGGCCGGGTCCGATGGAAAATATAGATACATTTATTGCACGAAAACATCATCTTGAAAAAATAACATTTCCGGACAATAGTTTAAAACAAATTCTTGAGTCAACCTATGGTGTATTAGTTTATCAGGAGCAGGTTATGCAGGTCGCATCAAAGATGGGTAATTTTACACTTGGTGAAGCTGATTTACTACGCCGAGCAATGAGTAAAAAGAAAAAAAAGACTATTGATGAAATGCGTACTCAGTTTATCAATGGGGCATATGATAATGGAATTCAAGAAGATGTAGCTAAAACAGTTTATAGTTATATTGAGCAGTTTGCTAATTATGGATTTAATCGTTCACATGCCGTTGCCTATAGTAAAATTGCTTTTCAATTAGCCTATATTAAAGCTAATTTTCCAGCTGCATTTTTTGAAGCTATTTTAAATTCCGTTGGTAATAATCCGCAAAAAATAAAAGAATACTTAGTGGAAGCAAAGCAATATCATGTAATAATTAAATTACCTGATATTAATATGAGCGAGGTAGGTTTTAGTTTAAGACAAAATATTGTTTTATTTGGATTAAATAGTATTAAAGGACTTAGAAAAGACTTTATTGAACATATCATTACATTACGGAAAAAAGAATTGTTCACAGATTTCCAATCCTTCCTGCATCGGATAGATAAAAAATATTTAAATGAGGAAAATATTTCAGCTTTAATATATTCTGGGTGTTTTGATCAATTTGAATATAATCGTGCTGAGTTGATTAGTGCTCTACCAGAATTAATTAGTAGTATTGATTTAAGTGGAAATAATACTAATTTATTTGAATTATTAACACCTAAGATAGCAAGACAATCAAACTTTCCATTAATGGTTCGATTAGAAAAAGAATCACAATATTTAGGTGCGTATCTTTCGGGACATCCGGTTGAGAAGTATCGGAAACAGCTAAATCAAAGCGATTTTAAAAAAATATCGGAAATATCTGATAAGACACATGTAACCATTTTAGTTAATCTTACGAGAGTAAAAGTTATTCGAACAAAGAAGGGTCAACAAATGGCCTTTGTAAATGGTTCGGATGAAACAAGTGAGATTGATTTGACAATATTTCCTGATTTATTTCGACAGAAAGAATCTTTACTTGAAAAAAATAAGGTCGTTGTCGTTTCGGGGGATGTTGAAACAAATAGAGGATTACAAATTATTGTTAAAAAAATAGAATTAGCAGATGATTATTTTAAACGAATAACTCAAAAAAAATGGTTTTTGAAGATTACTAAAGAAACAACAAATGAAAAAATAGAAAAATTAATGCAAACCATGAAAATAAGGTTAGGTCAAACACCGGTTATTTTGTACTATGAAAAAGACAATCGTAAAATTAGTTTAGATAGAACTTATTGGTTAAGGAACGACAAAGAAACACATACAGCGCTTACAAAAATATTAGGTTCTGAAAATGTCGTCATTAAGTAATTTATTCTTGAAAATACTGAAAATATTTTCACATTTAACAAGACAACTTTTCTGAAAAGTGTTAATATAGTGAGTGAAATATGTACTTAAATTACTTATTGAGGTGAAGAAATGAAACGCATTGGTATTTTAACAAGTGGTGGAGATGCGCCAGGTATGAACGCTTCAGTTCGTGCTGTTGCACGTCGTGTAATTGGTGAAGGATTAGAAGCATACGGTATTAATTATGGTTTTGCTGGTTTAGTTGCTGGCGATATTCATAAAATTGAATATGCTGACGTTGATGATGTTATTCAACGCGGTGGAACAATGTTATATTCAGCCCGTTATCCTGAATTTGCAACTGCTGAAGGACAATTAAAAGGTATCGAACAACTTAAAAAGTTCGGTATCGATGCTTTAGTTGTTATCGGTGGGGATGGTTCATACCATGGTGCTTTAGCACTCACAAAACGTGGATTTAACGCTGTTGGTATTCCAGGAACAATCGATAATGATATTCCTGATACAGATTTCACAGTTGGATTTGATACAGCTGTTAACACAGCTCTTGATGCAATTGATCGTATTCGCGATACTGCTCGTTCACATCAACGTACGTTTATCGTTGAAGTAATGGGTAGAAATGCTGGAGATATTGCTTTATGGTCCGGTATTGCTGGTGGTGCTGATGTTATTGTTATTCCTGAAAAAGGATATAACATGCAAGAAATTGCAGACAAGCTCAACAGTAACCGTGAACATGGTAAAGATTCAGGAATTATCGTATTAGCTGAAGGTGTTATGGGAGCTAGTGAATTTGCTGCTGAATTAGACACATATGGTAATTTTGAAACACGTGTGACTATTTTAGGCCATACACAACGTGGTGGCGTACCAACTGCCAAAGATCGTGTCTTAGCAAGTCGTTTTGGTGATTATGCTGTTCAACTTCTTATGGAAGGTAAAGGCGGATTAGCAATTGGTATTAAAGACAACAAATTAGTTGCTGAAGATATTGTTGCAACGCTTGAAGAACATAAACATCATACAGATTTGAGTCTTTTAGACTTAAATACACGACTTTCAACACCAAAATAATATAATACTGTTATTGTTATTTATAAATAATAAGTAAACTAAGAGGAGATCATAATCTAATGAAAAAAACTAAAATCGTAAGTACACTTGGTCCAGCCAGTTCAGATCTTGATACAATTGTTAAATTAATCGAAGCCGGTGCTAATGTTTTCCGTTTCAACTTTTCTCATGGTGACCATGAAGAACATTTAGGTCGTATGACATTAGTTCATGAAGCAGAAAAAATTACTGGTAAAATGGTTGGTATCATGCTTGATACTAAAGGTGCAGAAATCCGTACTACTGTTCAAAAAGAAGGTAAAATCAACTTTGAAATTAATGATATTGTTCGTATTTCAATGGATGATTCACTTGAAGGAACAAAAGAAAAGATTGCTGTTACTTACCCAGGTTTAATTGAAGATGTTCATGTTGGAGGCCACGTATTGTTTGATGATGGTCTTATCGATATGAGAATTGATGAAATTGATACAGCTGCTAACGAATTAGTAACAACTGTTATGAATTCTGGTCGTTTAGGTTCACGTAAAGGTGTTAACGCTCCTGGTGTATCAATTAACTTACCTGGTATTACTGAAAAAGATTCAGACGATATTCGTTTTGGTTTAGATCAAAACATTGATTTCATTGCTGCAAGTTTTGTACGTAAACCAGCTGATGTTTTAGATATCCGCGCTTTACTTGAAGAAAAAGGAATGGAACATGTTCAAATCTTCCCTAAGATTGAATCACAAGAAGGTATCGATAATATTGATGCTATTATGGAAGTTTCTGAAGGATTAATGATTGCCCGTGGCGATATGGGTGTTGAAATTCCTGCTGAAAATGTTCCTTTAGTTCAAAAAGACTTAATCAAAAAATGTAACGCTTTGGGCAAACCAGTTATTACTGCTACTCAAATGCTTGATTCAATGCAAGAAAACCCACGTCCTACACGTGCTGAAGCATCTGATGTTGCTAATGCCGTATTTGATGGAACAGATGCAACAATGCTTTCAGGTGAAAGTGCTAATGGTGACTACCCTGTAGAATCAGTTGCAACAATGGCTCGTATTGATGAAAAATCTGAAAATGCATTGCGTGCACATAGCTCATTTGCATTAAATGAATTTGACAAAAATGATGTTACTGAAACTATTGGTCGTGCTGTTGCTGAAACAGCTGATAGCTTAGGTATTAAAACTATCATCGCTGCTACAAAATCTGGTCAAACAGCACGTATGATTTCTAAATACCGTCCTGACTCAGATATTTTAGCTATTACTTTTGACGAACAAACTCGTCATGGTTTATCAGTTAACTGGGGTGTTCACCCAATCATTGCTGAAAAACCAGCATCAACAGATGCATTGTTTAGTTTAGCAACTGAAAAAGCTAAAGAATTAGGTTTCGCTAAAAAAGGTGACCTTATCTTAATCACTGCTGGTCTTCCAGTTGGTGAAAAAGGAACAACAAACAGTTTGAAAGTTCAATTAGTAGACTAATTATATTAAGGTTCAAGTACATGATGAACCTAAGTTAGTATATCGGTAAGACATTGGTGACGAAAAATGTTATTGGGTTAATCATGAATATAATTGACTAATTAAGATAATATTGATCAGGTTGTATCAATCCTTACTTGAATATTTTAAAATTGGAAAAGGGGCTGTGACATAAGTCCCTTCAATAAAGTTCAAAATAAGGCTCCGGAAATCATTTTTTGATTTCTGGAGCCTTATTTCTTTTTATTTAAAAAAATATAGAAAACAGAAGTATTATTTACCTCCTAAACTGGCTAATTTTTGGATATTTAATGCCATTACTATCAAACCTGCTTCCTTTTTAACCTTCTCAATCCCTCGCAATAGAAATTGATTGAACGGCAAAGAGGCCTTCATTCGACCAAAAACGGATTCTACATCAATTTTACGGTGCGCGTAAATTTGACCCGTTTCTGGTTCAGAAAGTCGTTCACATTGTTGTGCCTTAAAATATTCCCAAGATCCGTTAACTTGAATCTTACGACGTGCACCTCTAAGTGTTTTAGCCGCAGGAATAATTATCTGATTCTCATCTAGTAACTCTGCTTGATATTCTTTAAATTCACGAACTATTCCATATTTATCGGTTCTTTTCCGATACGCTTTAAAGTTAAATCGCACGCCGTGCGGATCAATATAGTAATCATTATTTTCATGATAATCCCAGTTCATAACTTTTCTATCATCAGTTCGCCATTTTTTGCTTTGTTCTCTAATCATGGTACCGTAAGGAATTATAGCAGTTTGATTTGGTAATTCATCTTCAATGAAACGATAGTTTGATTCTGATCCATATCCGGCATCGGCAACAATGTATTTATCTAATTTATTATGAGTACTTAACGTTTTAAGAAACGGTTGAAGTGTTCTAGTATCTGTTGGATTTTGAAATAATTGGTAGCCCAAAATAAATTGGTTACTGGTCGCAATTTGTAAGTTATAAGCTGGCTTAAGTTGACCATTTAACATTGGATCTTCTTTAATACGCATAAAAGTTGCATCATGATCAGTTTTAGAATAGCTATTTCGAGTACCGTATATTTTCATTTGTGCTTCATGTTCACTTAATTTATGTTGGCGTTTAGTTAATTGATTCTTCTTAGATTTTAGGGTTCTTCGAATTCTTTTAGCTGGATTGGGACTTATCTTCTTAGTTCTTGAAACTTCCTGGTCTAATGCTACTAATTTCTGATCAAGTCGATCGATAACTTCTTCAATCATTTCTAGTGTTAGATTGGAGCCTTCTGGGACTTTACAAGCAGCATGCGCTGTTTTTAATTCAACTAGTAGCTCTAAAATCGCTTCGCGATTCATTTGATCAAAACGTATTGTATTCTTTTTCCAAATAAAACTATATTTATTAGCATTAGCCAAAACCTTAGTACCATCAATAAAGATGGCATCACTAATCATATTTTGTTGTCGTAAATATTCGACTAAGGTATCTAAACTGCGATCAATTAAATCAGTTAATTCATTCGACGTTCTAAATCGGACAATAGTTCGGTAAGATGGCATTTGCTCTTGTGTTAACCAACGTGCCGATAAATTTTCTTGTGCTAGTAAGGCGACCCGACGACTACTAAAAACACCTCGAGTTATAGCAAAAAGATATAACTTCAATAAAGCTGAAAGATTATATTCACGGGGGCGACCAAAAAGATAAGGTTCTTTTATTTCTAATTTTTCGATTAGCGTATTGATATAACACGCAGTGTTATTCTTTTCTGGTATATAGTCAGTTGAGATGGCTAAACAAGTCTGATTTATGTTATAATAATTTTGCATTTTTAAGTCCTTTCGAGGATTAAATTAAGGAGCATTGGGGGTCGAAGGCCAGTGTTCCTTTTTATTTTTCTAATTAGATAATATATTAAAAAGTAGTAAAAAGAAACAAGTCTCCCGAAATCAAAAAAGATTTCGGGAGACTTGTTTAATATCATATTGAAGAGACTTATGTCACAGCCCCTTTTTTATTACACAATATTTCTATTCAATTGGCTATTAAGCCTAATATCAGGTAAAATGTGAGTATGTAATTTTAAAATATGAATAAAGAAATATAAAATAATATTTTTTTGAATGGGAGAAATAAATGAGTTCAATAATGGGACAAGTTGTTACCGCAATGGTAACTGATGAGAATGATACAGAATTTTTAGTACAAAAAGATAGTATAACAATGCATTTATTGAAAGATGAAAAAAACAGTCAATTAGCGAACGGTTCGATGGTTACAGGCTTTGTGTATGAGAACGAAGATCATGATTTGAGTTTATCAACAATAATTCCTAGAGCTGGCATTGATCAATATGCATTCGGAGACGTTGTAAAAGTTAGAAGAGATTTAGGTGTCTTCGTTGACATTGGTTTACCAGACAAAGATGTAGCAGTTTCACTAGATGATTTACCAGAAATGAAATCACTTTGGCCAAAAGCTGGTGATCGATTAATGGTTGGACTTAAAATTGATGCCAAAGATCGTATTTGGGGTGATGTTGCGGACGAAGAAATGTTTCGATCAATTGCTAAGAAACCTGATGACTCATTAAAAAATAAAAATATGAAATTTACAGTTATTCGCTTAAAAATGATTGGAACTTTTGTAATTACTGATGATGATTATCTTGGATTTATCCATCCATCTGAAAGATTTAATGAACCTAGATTAGGTCAAGTATTAGAAGGACGTGTAATTGGAATTAGAACTGACGGTACAATTAATCTATCTATCAAACCACGTGCCTATGAAGCAATTAGTGATGATGCAGCAATGTTGATTGCTGCATTAAGTCATAATGATGAAAAAACATTACCTTTTACTGATAAAAGTAATCCAGAAGACATTAAAGAATATTTTGGTATCAGCAAAGGTCAATTTAAGAGAGCTGTTGGACATCTGCTAAAAGAGCGTTATGTTAAACAAGAAGATGGTAATCTTATTTTAATAAAAATGCCTGAGGAATTTGAAACTAATAATGATGAATTAATTAACGAAACAGATGATTAATAGAAAACTATTTTAGTAGGTAAGAGATAATAAATAAAATTATTTGAAAATATAATTTATTAGTTCAACGTTAAATTAATATATCGGTAACAAACAAGTATATTAGTTATTTTTAAATATATGAATTGTCTCATGAATGCCGTGCGTGTAGAGGAGAACAATAATGCTTATTAAGTATAAGAATGATTATGAAAAAATTGCGATGGGCTTGTTGTCATTTATACCTGACTTGAAGGATGTTACTAGAATTAATTTAGCAATTAAAGGTTATCAAGATACAGAAAATCGAGATTTGTATCTTTGGAAAAATGAGGCAGGTAATTTTACTGGTATAGTTGGTATTGAAAATGATGGCAACGTTGTCGTAGTTCGGGCAATATCATTGAGTCCAGATGAAAGACATAAAAAAGTTAGTTTTTTGATTCTGAACGCTGTATTATCGCTATATCCTGATAAAAAAATCATGGGTACAATTGATACTACAAAATTAATTGAAAAATGGGAAATGCAAAAAAATGAGTCAAAAATTTAAATCTATTAGTCAGGTAACATTAAAATTAACCTCTTTTGAAGGACCACTTGATTTGTTACTGCATTTAATCAAAGATTCTGAGATGGATATTTATGATATTCAAATTTCAGAAATAACAGAGCAATATTTAACTATTATTAAAGATACTACGAATATGTCATTAGATGTGATTGGTCAATATTTAGTGATGGCTTCAACGTTGATGAAAATTAAGAGTCAAATGTTATTACCGGCAGAATTTTCCAATGTAGAGGAAACTCAAACTGATCCAAGGGCAAGTCTAGTCGAACAATTAATTGAATATCAAATTTTTAAAGAGGCGGCTGGAGAGTTGAGCGTCAGGGAAAATAAACGTGCGAATTATTTTTCTAAGGAACAAAGTAGTATTCCTAAAAATAGATTTGATAAACCTCAACTTGATATACCTGGCCTGGATTTAGAAACACTTGAGAATGCTTTTAAAAGAGTTTTAATAAAGCAAATAAATCATCAACCAATTGAGAAAAAAATTAATGTGCAACTAGCATCACTCTCTGATAAAATATCAGAAATAAAAAAAATCATTCTAAATTCAAATAAGAGTTTAATATTTAGTGATTTTTTTGAAATAACAACAACGGTTGATGAAATTGTTGTTACTTTTCTGGCAATATTAGAACTTTCAAAATTAAACCAAATTAAATTGAAACAAGCAAATAGCCATGAAATGATTCAGATTTTAAAAATTGAACCATAGATTATTGTATTAAGGAGGTACGAAGGTGAGTCATTTAGCAAATATTGAAGGACTTTTATTTGTGAGTGGGGATCAAGGAATATCTCTAGCAGAATTATCTAGATTAACTGGATTATTGAAATCAGCAGTTAAAGAACAACTTGAAAAATTATCATTAAAGTATAAAAATGATATAAATTCTAGCTTGGAGCTAATTCAATATAATGATTGTTATCAATTAGTAACAAAAGAGAAATTAGCAGATTTAATTAAAGATTATTTTGAAAATCCTAATTCAAGAAGACTTTCTAATGCAGCACTGGAAACGCTAGCTATCATTGCTTATAAACAACCAGTGACACGACTTGTAATTGATGATATCCGAGGAGTTCAAAGTTCAGGATCACTGCAAAAATTGATTGCTTTAGATCTAATTCGTGAAAATGGACGTCTTGATGTACCAGGAAGACCTATTATATATGTAACAACGACGCAATTTTTAAATTATTTTGGATTAACTGAACTAAAAGAACTTCCAGTGATTAGTGAAAATCAAGATTTTGATGGAGAAATAGGTAAACTTTTTTTAAATAATTTTAACGAAAAATTACAAGAAAATGAGGAATAATATGGCAGAGGCAGAAAGATTACAAAAAGTTATGGCGCAATCAGGTGTTGCGTCACGAAGACAATCCGAAAAAATGATTTCAGAAGGTCATGTTAAGGTGAATGGTAAGGTTGCAAGTGAGTTGGGTATTAAGGTCACAAGTGAAGATAAAATTGAAGTTGATGGTATTCGTTTAAATGAAGAACCATTAGTCTATTATTTATTCTACAAACCAAGAGGAGTTATTTCGGCTGTTAAGGATAATAAAGATCGTAAGGTTGTTACGGATTATTTTCCAGGTGTAAGGGAAAGAATTTATCCAGTCGGTCGATTAGATTATGATACTTCTGGATTATTATTAATGACAAATGATGGTGAGTTAGCCAACAAAATGACTCATCCAAAGTATAAGATTGACAAAACTTACGTCGCTAAAGTGAATGGTATTCCATCTAATGATGATTTAAAAACGTTACGTCAAGGAATTGTAATTGATGGTAAGAAAACGGCTCCTGCTCATTCAAAAATTATTTCAGCAGATAAAAATAAGCAAAAAGCAATTGTTTCATTAACAATTCATGAAGGCCGAAATCATCAAGTTAAAAATATGTTGGCAGAGGTCGGACATCCAGTGGAAAAATTAAAACGTGAAACTTATGGATTCTTAGATTTATATGGATTAACTTCGAGTCAATACCGTGAGTTATCTGAAGAAGAAGTTCATGCATTGAAAAGTATCGCCGAGCGTAAATAATTGTAACTTATTTTATCCTATGTTATATTTTGTAGCGTAATAAAATATTTGGTTCGTCTTCAGGGGCAGGGTGTAATTCCCGACCGGCGGTTATAGTCCGCGACCCACATTGTATATGTGGCTGGACTGGTGTAATTCCAGTACCGACAGTTAAAGTCTGGATAAAGAAGATAGGGCTTATTTGAGTAAGTAATTTCAAATGAACTCTGTTAATCTTTAGTGATTAATGGCGTTCATTTTTATTTACTTGAAAGGTTCTTCATTGAAGATGGCCTTCCAGGAGGTTTTCTAGTATGAATCGGTCACCAGTTTATAAAGTTGTGATTACAGCGTTCTTAGCTGCAATCTCATACGTATTAATGTTTTTATCTTTCCCAGTAATTTTTCCGTATTTAAAAATTGATTTTAGTGATTTACCAATTTTAATTGGATTTTTTATTTTGGGACCAATGAGCGGTGTGATGGTTGCCGTCGTTCGTTCATTGCTGTATCTAGTTTCAACTGGAACAGATATTGCCAGCTTGATAGGTGTTGGAAGTAATTTCTTAGCATCAATGGCGGTATCATTTCCAGCATATTATCTTCTCAAAGGTAAAGGAAACCTTAAGCCAACACTTGGAAAGAGTATTTTGGCAGTTTTAGTGAGTACCTTTGTACTAACTGCTGTATTATCTATTGCAAATTATTTTGTAATTCTACCAGTGTACTTGAATGTTATCGGTATGAATATCGGAATGTCAGTATCCAAGTACGTTATTGTTGGTATTGTTCCTTTTAATATTATAAAAGGAATTCTGGTCGTTGGGTTATTTAGTCTTTTATATCAGAGAATGTATGGTTGGGTTCAGTTAAATAATAAAAAATATAAACAACTATAGTATAATTAATGAGGGAGAATTCTTAAGTGATTCTTCCTCATTTTATTTTATAAGGATGGTATTTTATGGTTGAAGATTATCTCTTACAAATGTTTAATGTCGAATATCGGCGACCTAATGTAATATTTAGCATTATTACAGGTCGGAATACTGTTTCCAATATATATTGGGGAATGCGTTATGATTTGCTAGATTATTTTAGTATTGATCCTCAATTTACAAATGAAATATATCAAAAAATACTTTCTAAGTTGAAACAAAATAAATTACTCACTGAATCTAATGGGCAAGTTCGGTTAACGCAAAATGGTTTAATTCGACAAAAAAAAGCGAAAAGCGATTTATATCAAATTAAGCACCCTAAATTAATAAATCAATATAAATTTAATGAATGGTCAGAAACTTGTATTTTAGCTATACAAGTTGTATCTGAACTTAGCTTTGTTAATCGTCATTATTATCCTGTCGTAACATCCGAATTAACTAAATTTAATATCAAAAAATGGATTTCTAATAATGACAAAACAATACTAACAAAACAAGTTAATTTAGAATTACGATTGTTCGTGCAAAAAATTGATACAAATTCTAGTTTAATATTTATGAACAAATTAATTGGTCATAATCTTAATGGATTGACCAATAAACAGTTAGCAAATGAGTTGAATCTATCAGAAATGGAGATTCAATTAATATACAGAGATACAATAAATTTTTTTGCTAGTTGGATTGAGGAGCAAAAACAAAGTGTGTTCAAAGAATTAGTTCAGTCAATTCTAAAAACAGGAATTATTTCTGAAAGTGCAAAGGAAACGATGAGATTAATTACTATGGGCCTATCTGTTAATGATGTGGCTAAAAGTAGAGGATTGAAGACTAGTACAATTTTTGAACATTTACTTGAATTAGCAATGATTAGTGAAAAATTTCCATTTGATACTTTTTTAACAAAAAAAATAGTTAATGATTTATCTGAAATTATGGGGAGAGATATTGATCAAGTACCTTTTAAAATAATACAAAATAAGAAACCTGATATAAATTTTTTCGATTATCGTTTGTATCAAATTTATAGGAGTAAAATAGATGTCCAAAATTAATTTAAAAGAAAAATTGATGGAATACTTTGGATTCGATTCATTTATGATAGGCCAAGAAGAAACCATAGAAACTATCTTATCTGGTCAAGACACGTTATCAGTACTACCTACAGGGACTGGGAAATCATTGTGTTATCAGTTAGCTGGCTATCTTATGAATGGTACGACAGTTATCGTTTCACCGTTGTTATCTTTAATTCAAGATCAAGTTAGTCAATTTAATTTTCGTGGTAATGGGACAGCTATTGGATTAACATCAATATTGAGTTATTCTGAAAAAAAATATGTGTTAAAAAATATACAATCTTATAAATTTGTTTATTTATCTCCTGAAATGCTAAGTCAATTTGAAGTGATAAATGCCCTTAAACAAATAGATGTATCACTATTTGTTGTAGATGAGGCACATTGTATCTCCACTTGGGGACCAGATTTTAGGCCTGATTATTTGGATTTGAATAATGCAATTGTGAAACTTGGTACACCTTGCGTTTTGGCGTTGACAGCCACAGCTGCACTAAATATTCAGAATGATATTATGACACAATTAAAAACAGAAGGTCGAGATTTTCATAAAATCATTAAATCGGTTAATAGAAGTAATATTTTTTTAAGTGTCTTAAAAGTGCATGATGAATCTGATAAAAATAAGCAATTATTAAATTTATTGAATAAAATCAAGGGTGTTGGAATCGTTTATTTCTCGAGCAAGAAAAAGGCAAATGAGGTCTCAGATTTAATAAATAATAACACTGGATTAAGGTCTGAACCGTACCATGCTGACTTGAATGATATGGCAAGGTATACGGTACAAAGACAATTTATGGAAAATCAAATAGATGTTATATGTGCAACAAGCGCTTTTGGTATGGGTATTAATAAGAAAGATATTAGATACGTTATCCATTATCATATGCCCGCTGATTTTGAAAGCTACGTACAAGAATTTGGCCGATCTGGACGAGATGGCCAGCAGAGTATCGCAATTGTTTTTTCTCAAGAAAATGATGTGTTTCTACAAAGAAACTTAATTGATTTAACCATTCCAGATGATGATTTTATTAGGATGTATTTTAAAAAACATAAGGAATTAGTTGGTCTTGGAGAAGAAAAAGGTAAACTGTTAGATTATTACTATGAGAAACAAAGCTCAGTTGAAGAGGTGCAGTTCCTTTTTAGACAAAGGAAAATTGAAAAAGAAACTGGATTACAAAATATGATAATGTTTGTTAATTCAAGTAATTGTCGAAAGCAACAAATTTTAAACCATTTTGGAGAATCGAAATTAATAGAACATGATGAATTCTGTTGCTCAGCGTTATTTAATGTGGATGTACTTCAAAAGATTGGATTAGAAAAAAAGATAATCAAAAATGATGACAAGCAGTTAATTCAATCAACAGATAATATTATTTCAAGATTGTTTAAATTATCTTGAGAATAATTTGGATTATTATGGTAAAATAATGATAATTGTTTTTAGGAGGATTGAAAAATGAGTGATAAAAAAGATAATTCAGAAAAAAAGCCTTGGGAAAAATCATTCGAAGACGATAGAGACGATAATGGAAATTATTCTCGATCAGCGAATAGACGTAAAAGTAAAAATAGTTCATTATTAACTACGGGGTTATTAGTTGTTTTTGTAGCTATTATTATTGGAACGATTGCTTTTTATATTGTTGAAAGTAACAAAGTATACCAACCAGAAGATAGAACCACAAGCGAGAGTTCAGTAAGTAAAAAAATAGTTACCAAAACTGATGATTCTGATAGTTCTAGCTCAAGTGCTAAGAAAAGCTCTGAATCAAAAGAAAAAGCTAGTTCTGAATCGAAAGAAAAAGCATCAAAAGAAAAAGCTAGCTCTGAATCAAAAGAGAAAGCTAGTTCTAGCACTAATTCAAGCTCTAGCTCAGCGTCTAGTGAATCAACCAGCTCTGATAGTTCATCAAGTGCATCTTCAAAGTCATATGTAACTGTCGAAGCAGGACAAGGCATATATCGTGTTGCAGCAAACAATGGGTTAACTACAGAACAACTTCTACAAATGAATCCAGGGTTGACTACTTCTATTAGTGCAGGACAAAAAATAAGAGTTAAATAATATACATATGGGATTGATATCTAATCAATCCCATTTTTATGGAGGAATTACTTGATGAAAAATAATATCCAAATTGCAATTGACGGACCGGCATCCGCAGGAAAAAGCACTGTCGCTAAATTAGTTGCTAAAAAATTAAATTATGTTTATTGCGACACTGGGGCAATGTATCGAGCAATTACTTTTGAAGCAATGGCAAAGAATGTTGCGCTGGATAATGATGATAAGTTAGTTAGTCTATTAAAAGATACAATAATTTCTTTTAAACCAGCAAATCCAGAACAATTAGTCTATATAAACAATATAGACATAACACAAGCAATTAGGCAACCTGAGGTAACTAATAATGTTTCAACGGTTGCTGCTCAAGAAGGTGTACGCAAGGAATTAGTTAAAAGACAACAAGAAATTGCCGAAGATGGATCAATTGTTATGGATGGTCGTGATATCGGAACGACAGTATTACCAAATGCTGAAGTTAAAATATTCTTAGTTGCGAGTGTTAAAGAACGTGCTCTTCGCCGATTTAAGGAAAATCAAATTAAGGGTATTAATACAACACTTGATGTTTTAGAGTTTGAAATTGCCGAACGAGATCGAAAAGATTCTACACGTGAAATTTCTCCGCTTATTCAGGCAAAAGATGCTATACTTGTAGATACGACTTCAATGAATATTGATGGGGTCGTACAGAAAATTATGGATATAATTAACAAATAATAAAATAAAATGTGAAAAATGAGTATTAGCACTAGTAATTACTCTTCATTTCAGCTAAAATAATAAATAGAGTTTATTCGCTAAGGAGGACATTGTCCATGAGTAATATTGAAGAAAATAATGATTTACTAGAAGCATTAAATAGTGTAAGTGAAGTTAAGGTTGGTTCTGTTATAAAAGGTGAAGTTTTAGCTATCGATGATGCTAAACAAGTCATTGTTGGTATTGAAGGCGCCGGTGTTGAAGGTGTTGTACCAGCTAAAGAACTAGCACTTAAAGCTGGTGAAGAAACAGAAGACGTTGTCAAAATTGGTGACGTTATGGATTTAGTTGTTATTTCAAGTATCGGTGGCGATAAAGAAGGTGGTAGTTACTTACTATCACAAAGAAGAATTGCTGAACGTGAAGTTTGGAATGACTTACAAAAATTAGCTGATGATGATGCTACAATCGAAGCTACAGTAACACAAGTTGTTAAAGGTGGATTAGTTGCTGATGCTGGTGTGCGTGGATTCGTACCCGCTTCAATGATTGATGATCGTTTTGTTGAAGATTTATCAAAATATAACCATCAAACATTAGATTTCAAAATTATTGAAATTGACCCAACTGAAAATAGATTAATCTTATCACATAAAGCAATTGTTAAAGCTCAAAGAGATGCTCAAAAAGTAGAAACTCTTAAAACTTTAACAGTTGGTGAAGTTGTAACAGGAACAGTTGCCCGTTTAACTAACTTCGGTGCATTTGTTGATCTTGGTGGTATTGATGGACTTGTTCATATTTCAGAAATTTCTTACAACCGTATTTCTAAGGCAGAAGATGTCTTATCAGTTGGTGAAGAAGTTAAAGTTAAAGTATTGGCAATCGATTTAGATAAGAATCGTATTTCATTATCAATCAAACAAACATTACCTCAACCATGGGATAATGTTGAAAATGATATCCATGTAGATGACGTCTTAGATGGTACTGTTAAACGTTTAACGACATTTGGTGCATTTGTTGAAGTTATGCCTGGAATTGAAGGATTAGTTCATATTTCACAAATTTCTTACACACATATTGCTACACCAGGCGAAGTTTTAAAAACTGGCCAAGCTGTTCAAGTTAAAGTACTTGAAGTACATCCAGCAGAACATCGTTTAGCTTTATCAATTAAAGCTCTCGAAGAAAAACCAGCAACAGAAGAAAAACCTGAAAAGAAAAAAACAGTTAAAAAAGCTGCACCAAAAGCTAAAGCTCCTAAATCAACAATGAGTGGTATGCCAGAAGAAAGTACTGGTTTCACACTTGGTGATATTTTAGGTAAAGCATTAGAAGATGCAGATACTAACAAATAATTAAAATATTATTTTTAAGTAACGACTGAACTGTAGTTCAGTCGTTTTTATTATTTATTACAAAAGATATTTAGAGAGTGAGGTACTATCTATGGCAAATCCTGTTGTAGCAATTGTTGGACGTCCTAATGTTGGAAAGTCCACAGTTTTTAATAGAATAGCCGGGGAAAGAATTTCAATTGTTGAGGATACTCCTGGTGTTACACGAGATCGTATTTATGCTCATAGTGAGTGGTTAGCGCAAAAATTTAGCTTGATTGATACTGGTGGTATCGATATCGGTGATGAACCCTTTTTGACGCAAATCACTGAACAAGCACAAATCGCAATCGATGAAGCTGATGTTATTGTTTTTCTTGTAAGTGTAAAAGAAGGCGTAACGGATGCTGATGAGAAAGTGGCTAAAATTTTATATCGTTCTGATAAGCCAGTTATTTTAGCGGTTAATAAAGTTGATAATCCCGAGTCTAGACAAGATATTTTTGATTTCTATTCATTAGGATTTGGAGAACCATTTCCAGTTTCTGGTAGTCATGGCCTTGGGGTTGGTGACTTATTGGATGAGATTACAAAGAAATTCCCTGAAAATATTCCTGATGAAGATGACAGTCGAATTAAGTTTAGTTTGATTGGTCGTCCTAACGTGGGTAAGTCTTCATTGGTGAATGCAATCCTGGGTGAAAATCGTGTTATTGTTTCACCTATTGAAGGGACTACACGTGATGCAATTGATACAGCTTTTGATACTGAAGAGGGCGATATGTTCTCAATGATTGATACAGCTGGTATTAGAAAACGCGGAAAAGTATATGAAAATACTGAAAAGTATTCTGTACTACGTGCCATGCGTGCTATTGATCGTTCAGATGTTGTTTTAGTTGTGTTAAATGCTGAAGAAGGTATTCGGGAACAAGATAAGAGAGTTGCAGGGTATGCCCATGAAGCAGGACGTGGTATCATTATCGTCGTAAATAAATGGGATACTCTTGAAAAAGATAATCATTCATTATCTGATTTTGAGGCTAATATACGTCAAGAATTTGCATATCTTAGTTATGCTCCTATTATTTTTGTGTCTGCAATTACACAGCAACGATTATCTAAGATACCCGAATTAATTAAACGCGTAAATGAAAATCATAGTCGTCGTATTACATCTTCAGTATTAAATGATGTCATTATGGATGCAGTAGCCCATAATCCAACGCCAACTGATAATGGAAAACGTTTAAGAATTTACTATGCAACACAAGTAGCAATACAACCACCTACATTCGTTGTATTTGTTAATGATACTGATTTGATGCATTTTTCATATGAACGTTTCTTAGAAAATCAAATTAGAACATCGTTTGATTTTGAAGGAACACCAATTCATGTTATTGAAAGAAGAAGAAAATAATTCAAATTGATAAAACGCTACCATGCCATCTTTTTTTCTGCTAAAGTAGTTAAATACCTTGATGTAATACGTTTTGTATGGTATCTTAAATAAAGAATTAGTAGAGTAATCTCTGGTTCTATTATTATTATTTATTTTAAATAATAATGGCTGAATATTTTTAAATATTCGGACACATTTTAGGGGAGGTGAAACATTATGGCAAACAAAGCACAATTAATCGAAAATGTTGCAAAAGAAACAGGATTGACAAAAAAAGATGCTACTGTCGCAGTTGATGCTGTATTTGGTTCAATCCAAAGCACATTAGCTACAGGTGAAAAAGTTCAATTAATCGGTTTCGGTAACTTTGAAGTACGTGAACGCGCTGCTCGTAAAGGTCGTAACCCACAAACTGGTGAAGAAATTCAAATCCCTGCAAGTAAAGTACCTGCATTTAAACCAGGTAAAGCTTTAAAGGATTCTGTTAAATAATACTTAGAAAAAGCTAGTACAATTCATTTTGTACTAGCTTTTTCAATCTATAATTTATTTTATAGACAATAGTTATGTACGAGATTACTAGCTATTGTGTGTATGATAGATTAAACTAAACCATATTAATTTAATAATGAAGGGAAGTTATTTAATGACGCATTCAGAAATTATGCTAGACTACTTGGACGAAGGACAAATTGATGAGGCAATGAAAGAATTTGCCAGAGCATTAAGAAAAGACAATGATGCAACATTATTTAGTTTAGCAGAAGAGTTATATAGCTTAGGTTTTTTAGCTCAATCTAAACGTACTTATGAAAGATTATTAGAAAAATATCCAGAAGAAGATACTTTAAAAACATTCCTGGCAGATATTGCAATTAGTGAAGGAAAATCTGATGAAGCACTTAACTATTTGTCAGAAATTGAAGAAGATTCAGAAGCTTATCTTCAGTCTCTTATGGTTGCTGCCGATTTATATCAGACACAAGGTATGTTTGAAGTTAGTGAAAATAAATTATTAACTGCATATAAGTTGGCTCCTGAAGAAGAAGTTATCCAATTTGCTTTAGGCGAACTATATTTTAATACAAAACAATTTAGTCAGGCAATCGGATTTTATCTTGAATTAATTAAATCAGGACAGACTGAACTGTCACAGGTTAACTTAGTACAAAGATTAGGTGTTAGTTACGCAAACAGTGGGCAGTTTGAAAAAGCAATGGCATATTTAGAACAAATTCATTTAGAAAATATGGACTCTGATACTAAGTTACAGATGGGTTTAACCTATCTACAATTAAATGATCAACAAAAAGCAATTGATATTCTTTATGATTTGAAGGAAGAAGATCCTTCGTATACATCCTTATATCCAATTCTTGGTCAAGCACTTTCAGATGAGAATAGATTGAATGATGCTTTACTTGTCTATCAAGAAGGGTTAGCGGTTGACGAGGTAAATGATACATTGTATGAACAGGCAGCGACTGTTGCCTTAAAATTGGACGATGAGAAGCAAGCTGAAAAGTATTTAAATAAAGCAATTGATATTAATCCAGATAATACTGGCATATTATTACAATTAAGTAATTTATTAGTTAAGCAAGAACGTGATGATGAAGATATTAAATTACTAGAAGATATCAAGAGCGACGGAGATGTAGATCCTCAAATATTTTGGAATTTAGCTATTTCATATGAAAGACTTGAAGATTATGATAAAGCTGAAGAAAATTATTTAGAAGCATACCCTTATTTTACTAATCAAGTTGACTTTTTAAGATCTGTTATATTTATTTTTAGAGAGAACGGACGACAAGAGGAGTTAAAGGACGCAATTAAACATTACTTAGCTTTAGTACCTGATGATCAAGAAATTATTGATATTCAAAATGATATAAATTATTAAAATAAAACGTTTATATCATTCTTTTGGTATAAGCGTTTTTTGTTAGCAATTTGTAAGATTTGCTTAAAGAAGGGGAAGTAAAATGATTACAAATCAGATAGTGATACCAAAATTAGAAGATAGTACTGAAATATTTAATTTAATTAGTCGTAATCGTCTTGAATTAAGTGAGTGGCTTCCATGGGTTAATGCTATGAAATCGATTAATGATGAAATAATTTTTTTAAGAGACTCTTTTAAGGATGAAACTAAATTAATTTTCGCTATAAAAATTAATAAGAATATCGTTGGCATGATTGATTTACATGGAATAGATTTACATATGGGAACTGCTGAGGTTGGTTATTGGTTAGACAAGTCGTATGTAGGACGCGGAATAATGTCAAAGGCCTTAACAGAACTTGAGAAACTAGCTATAAAGGAATATAAGTTAAAAAAATTAAAAATAATACTAGATTTGAATAATATAAAAAGTTTGAAAGTAGCTAAGACTAATAATTATCACTTTATAGAACAAAATGACCAAAATTTAATTTTTGAAAAGAGATTATAGAATTTATGATGGTATATTTATAAATGATATTATTATTTTTTGCTTTTTAATTGCTATTAAGGATATAATTTTAGATAGGTAATGTTGTTTAAATGGCGATTAATTATCTAAAATTATATATCGGGGGTAGGGACATGAAAGATTTAAACGAAAAAGAAATTGAACGATTGAGTAAAAAAAGTATTACTGAGAAAATTATAGATGGCGATTGGTACCAATATTCTAAAGAAGAATGGGCTCAAAAAACTGTTAAAACAAGTGCACAAACTATTTATAAAATAAATAAATTGGCGGCTCATGATACGAATGATGCAGATAAAATGCTTAAAGAATTTTTACCTAATATGGAAAAATCTGCTGAAATATATTTTCCAATTTCAACTATAGAATGGCCGGAAATGTTAAAAATAGGGTCAGGCACATTTATTAATTCTAATTTACAGATTTTAAGTGCAGGACAAATAACAATTGGAGAACACTGTTTCATTGGGCCTAATTGTCAGTTATATACACCTAATCATCATTCTATGGACAAAAATTTACGTCGTGAAGGATGGCAATATGATGCACCAATTACAATTGGTGATGATTGTTGGTTTGGTGGATCAGTGATTGTTTTACCTGGTGTCACGATTGGAAATAATGTCGTCGTTGGTGCTGGTAGTGTGGTAACAAAAGATGTACCTGATAATGTTTTAATCGCAGGTAATCCAGCACGAATTATTAAGACTATTGGTTAGATAAAGTTATGGCGAAAAGTAGCATAATTTAAAAATATTTGGGCAACAAAAAGGAGCTAGAATTTTTCTAGCTCCTTTTTGTTGCTCTTTTAAGGTTTATATGATTAATTTTTGTTCAATAATTAAATGACGGTAGTATAAAAGTGAATTTGGATCAATTCTTAACGTCATCATAATTTCTGAATCTGTCATCGTATTGTTAGTGAGAATAGAAAAACAAATAGCTGACTGGTACAGCAGACGTGGTGAAACATTTGGCGCAATAAATTGTAAATCTTTCTTTAAAAATTTATGTAGACCAGGTAAAGATAATAAAGGTGCTTCAACATTTTTACGCAGTTTTAAAAAGCAATCGTTGGAGTTTTGTAAAATTTGTAGTTGTTTAATATAGGTATTGAATTGCTTCAAAAATAATTCCTCTGTTTCCGTAAATGTTAATTGTTTAAAGCTAACGAAAAAACCAGGTTGTAAGATTTCTGAAATTTTAAAGAAATGCCGTGTCATTAATAAAACAAGTCGAGAATAGTAGCTAATTTCTGAATTTAAAAGATAAGAGTCGAAGTCTATTAACCAATTGAAGGTTATAACAGAATTTGCGATATTTTTTTTCCCTTTTAACATTAATGTTGGAATATGAGTATTTATCTGATGGGTAAATAAATATTTAAAATAACCATTCAGATGCGATAAAACCTTAGTATATGTTGAATTTTTAATATTTCTTTTATCTTGAAGCATAGTTAAATATTGACGAACGTCTGATTCTAAGATAGTTTCAACCATTATTGAATTAGAGAATGCATCATTAAAATTTAGAAGATAGTTAAAAAAATCATGAATATCGTAGTTATATTCTAAAATTGTTGATGGGGACAAAGAGTTGGATTCTAATGATAAATTAAAAGCTTTTTGATAGGGATAATTCATTTAATTGCCTCCTTTAGTAATAAACAATAAGTTACTTTAACTATATCACACTAATAAAGCGCACTGCAAAAATCGCAGTGCGCAAGACCAATCATTTATTAAAGATATTAGTGATATTAGTGATTTTATTCTTTTTTTGTCGATTAAAACTAAACCCTTGTCCCAGTACTTCATTAACACTACTAATTGAAACAAAAGCATTTGAATCCTGGTTTTGTAATATTTCCTTCAACTGATGAAGTTCATTACGGTTGATAACAACATAAATCATTTTTTTATTTTGGCGAGAATAAGATCCCTCACCATTGATGTAACTAACACCTCTGCCTAATTTATCCCAAATTTCATTAGTTATAATTTGATATTGGTCACTAATTATTAAGATGCCAAGTCCAGAATAACTACCTTCAAGAGTGAAGTTAACAATTTTTGAGAAAACATATGAGCTTAGTAGGGTATACATCATATGCCTTAAATCTAAGTAGCTAAGTGATATGACCAAAACAGCAATATCAAGGGCAAGAATTGTCTTACCCATTTGAATACCACGTGTTTTTTCAAAAATTCGAGCCACTACATCAGTTCCACCAGTAGTACCACCAAAACGATATACTAAGCCTGACCCAAGGCCACCAAAAGCACCAGCAAGGATACCTGCTAAAAACAAATCATCATTTACATTAATTTGAATCGGAACACGTTGCCAAATCCATAAGAAAAGAGATAACATTATTGTTCCATATATAGTATAGACTAATGATCGTTTACCTAAAAAACGGTAACCAATAAGGATTAATGGAACATTAATTGCAATTGTTGAATACGCAGGATCAATATGAAACCAATAACGTAAAATTAAAGTAACTCCGGTTATACCACCTTCAGCAAGATGGTTTGTTATATTAACGGTTGCTAATCCAAATGCATAAAAACAACAACCTAACGCAATCATTACTAAATCGATTATTTTAATTCGTTCATTTTTTAAGATTAGTTCTACCCCCTGAAATAAATTCAATATAAATATCATACCATATTATCGATGAATGTCTGCTGACTATCATTTTAAATCTAGTATAAATCTGTTAAACTAGATTGTATTAATTAAAGATGAGGAGGATTACTATGATTAAAGTTTTGGTTGCTGGATTTAAAGGACGAATGGGTGCCACTACAACAAATATGATCTTAGAAAATCCATTATTTGAATTAGTTGGAGTCTATAGTACTACAGCTACAGAAAAAAATATAAATGAAATTACTGACTATAAGACAGAGAATGTCCCAATATTCAATAAGCTAGATGAAATAAACGTAGTTTCCGATGTTTGGATTGATTTTACTGTCCCAAGTGTTGTTTTCGAAAATACTAAATTTGCTATTTCGAAACATATGTCACCAGTTATTGGGACTACGGGTTTATCGGAAAATAATATAGCTGAACTTAAACAATTATGTAAAACAGAAAAATTAGGTGGATTGATTGCTCCTAATTTTGGTATTTCAGCTGTTTTATTAATGCAATTTGCGCAACAAGCTGCTAAGTATTTACCTGACGTTGAAATTATTGAAATGCATCATGATAATAAATTGGATGCTCCAAGTGGTACAGCCTTAAATACCGCAAAATTAATTGCTGAAGTTCGTAAACCTAAAATTCAAGGCAACCCTGATGAAAGAGAAACATTACCAGGTGCGAGAGGTGCAGCCTTTGAAGGCATGAGAATTCATAGTGTCCGTTTACCAGGCTATGTTGCTCATGAACAAGTCTTATTTGGTGGCGAGGGTGAAGCATTAACTATTCGTCAGGACTCATTTGACCGTATTTCATTCATGTCTGGTGTTGCATTAGCTACTGAAAAAATTGGACAATATAAAGAATTACTAGTTGGATTGGAAAATATATTATGATAGTTTCCAATCTTGCGGATGATTTCATTAATGCTGAACCAGTGATTAAAGCCATTGAAAATGCTGGTTTTGAAGCATATTTTGTCGGAGGAAGTGTTAGGGATACTATCTTAGGATTACCAATCCATGATATTGATATTGCCACTAGTGCATACCCTGAGGAAATTAAGGAAATTTTTAATAAGACGGTAGATACAGGTATTCAACATGGGACTGTTATGGTTTTAGATCATGGAGAAGGTTATGAAATCACCACATTTCGAACAGAATCAACTTATCAAGATTTTAGACGTCCAGATCATGTTGAATTTGTACGCTCTTTAGAAGAAGATTTAAAACGTCGTGATTTTACAATCAATGCCTTAGCAATGACACATGATGGACGGATTATTGATTTGTTCAACGGACTACAAGATTTAGAAAATCACATCATTAGAGCTGTTGGCACTGCTGATGAACGTTTTAATGAAGATGCTTTACGAATGATGAGGGCAATTAGATTTGCAAGCCAATTAGATTTCACAATCGAAATGGAAACGAAGAAAGCATTAAATAAACATGCACCACTATTGAAAAAGATTGCTATTGAACGGATTCATATTGAATTTATTAAATTACTGTTGGGAAAAAATCCTCAAATTGGACTTCGACATTTTGTTGAATCAGATTTAGTAAAATATTGTCCCGAATTTAATAATTATTTATCGGAACTAACTGATATGTCAAAAATGCAATCAATTAAACTTACATCAGAAGTAGCTGCTTGGTCGTTAATTATTCATGTTCTAAAGATAACAGAAACTAATATTAATCATTTTCTAATCTCATGGAAAAGTTCAAATGAGTTAATTACACACGTTCAAATAGTTATCAAAGCACTTAACGGTATTATTCATGATTCCGTTAATCGAGAACTGATGTATGAAACTGGATTAGAATTATTATTAATTGCAAATGAAGTTGCAGCAATATTTAATAGTAATTTAGATGCAGAAATGCTGACAGTTGCTTATACTGCACTTCCAATTAAGTCTAAAAAAGACATGGCAATTAATGGACGACAGTTAATAAAAGATGTTGGTATTCAACCAGGTGAAAAATTAGGCCAAATTTTATCCATATTGGAAAATCGTATTTTACTAGAAGAAGTCCCAAACGAATCAACTCAATTATTAAAAGTGGCTAAGCAACTAATGTTAAAATTAGCGTAAAAAAAGAGATTAAATATCATTTAATCTCTTTTTTTACAAAACATGCTTAGTAATACAAATTATAAAAGAGAATCAATTAGATAAGAGAGTGATTACATGCAAACACTGAGGGTAGAACATTTAAAGAAAACATACGGCGAAAAAACATTATTTGATGATTTAAATTTTATTGTTAATGAAAAAGATAGAATCGGATTGATTGGAACTAACGGTTCAGGGAAAACAACGTTATTAAATGCATTAACAGACCTTGACCCAGCTGATTCAGGAGATTTAATTAAACCAAATAACTATCGTATGAGTTATTTAAAACAAATACCAGAATTAAATGATGATATGACAATTATGGAAGCCGCTTTTGAAGGAGCTTCACCTATTTTTGAAACAATTCGTCATTATGAAGCTGTTTTAACAGCCTATAGTGAACATCCTGAAGATGAAAAATTACAGCAACGTTACTCAGATGCGGAAGATCGTATGAATCGTGAAGATGCATGGAATGCCGATAATGACGTTAAAACAATTCTAACGCAATTACAAATAACGGATTTAACACAAAAAGTCTCAACCTTATCTGGTGGACAGAAAAAAAGAGTTGGCTTGGCTCAAGTACTCATACAAGCTCCTGACTTATTAATTCTTGATGAACCAACAAACCATTTGGACTTTAGTTCTATTGAATGGCTAGAAAGTTACCTTAAAACGTACAAAGGAGCTTTAATTGTTGTTACTCATGATCGGTATTTTTTAGATCAAATTGCCAACCAGATTTTAGAACTATCATTTGGTAAATTACACTCGTATGAAGGTAACTATCAAGATTTCGTTGCTCAAAAGGCTGAAAGAGTTGCCCAGGAAGTTACCGCTGAGCATAAAGAACAACAGCTATATAAAAAGGAACTAGCTTGGATGCGTACTGGAGCAAAAGCTAGATCAACAAAACAACAAGCACGAATTAACCGTTTTAACGATTTAAAAGAAAATATGAATTCATTACAAATTGATCAAGATGTTTCAATTGGACTAGGCCAACAGCGGCTTGGTAAAAAGGTTATTGAGCTAAAAGAAGCTAGTTTAGTCTTAGAAAATCATAAAATTATTGATCATTTTAGTGAGTTGATTCAGGCGAGCGATAGAATCGGGATTACCGGTAAAAATGGTGCTGGTAAATCTAGTTTACTAAATGCAATTGCTGGAAAATTACCACTTAACTCTGGCGAATTACTAATGGGCGAAACGGTTAAATTAGGTTATTACCAGCAACAAACTGAACCCATACCTGGCGATAAACGAATGATTAACTATCTAAATGAAATTGGTGAAAATATCGAAAATAAACATGGCGAACGAATAAGTACAACACAACTTTTAGAGCAGTTTCTTTTTCCAAGATCGATGCATGGGACATTAATTAGACAGCTATCCGGTGGTGAAAAAAGAAGACTCTATCTCTTGAAATTACTTATGCAACAACCAAATGTCTTATTACTAGATGAACCTACAAATGATTTAGATATTGGAACATTAACAGTACTTGAAGACTATTTAGAATCTTTTAATGGCGCAGTTATAACTGTCTCACATGATAGATATTTTTTAGATAAAGTTGCAGATCAATTACTTATTTTTGAAGGCGATGCTAAAATTAATCGTTATACTGGATTATTTACATCGTACCTTGCTAAAGAATCACTGGATGATGCCGTATCAATATCAAAAAAAGAAAAAATTATCGAACACGACACCATTTCTGACGATAAATTAAAAGTTAAATTAACTTATGCTGAACAAAAAGAATTTGAAACAATTGAACAGACAATTGATAATTTAGAAGCTAAGAAAGAAAAAGCTGAAAGTGATATGTCGAATATCAATGGCAATGATTTTGTAGCATTAAGTGAACTACAAGTGTCAATTGATAATTTAGATGATGAAATTGAAGAAAAGATGAATCGTTGGGACTATTTAGGTAAATATGCAGAAAAGGGGTAATTTTCGTATGGAAGAAACATATTTGCAACTTGAACGTGATATTTTAATGAACGGAAATGATAAATCTGATCGTACAAAAACGGGAACTAAAAGTCTTTTTGGCTATCAAATGAGGTTTGACTTAAGTCAAGGATTCCCACTACTAACAACTAAAAAAGTACCATTTGGTTTAATTAAGAGTGAGTTACTGTGGTTCTTAAAAGGTGATACTAATATCCAATATTTATTGAAACATAAGAATCATATTTGGGACGAATGGGCTTTTAAAAATTACATTGAAAGTTCTCAGTATATGGGTCCAGATATGACTGATTTTGGACATCGATCACTTTTAGAGACTGATTTTAAAAAAGAATATGAAGTACAGAAAAACCTTTTTTGCGATAAAATTATTGAAGACGATGAATTTGCAAAAAAGTTTGGTGAATTAGGTGACGTTTATGGTAGTCAGTGGCGTAATTGGAAAACTAGACAAGGTGATACGATTGACCAAATTAAAGATGTTATTGAAGCAATCAAAAAAACACCTGATTCTAGAAGATTAATTGTGTCCGCTTGGAACCCAGAAGATGTACCAAATGTGGCATTACCACCTTGCCATACGTTATTTCAATTTTATGTGGCTGATGGTAAATTAAGTTGTCAATTATATCAAAGAAGTGGCGATGTCTTTTTAGGTGTACCATTTAATATTGCAAGTTATGCGTTATTAACTCATCTAATTGCTAAAGAGGTTGGACTTGAAGTTGGTGAATTCATTCACACATTAGGCGATGCCCATATTTACAATAATCATATAGAACAAGTGAAGGAACAACTTTCTCGTGAAGTGCAACCCATGCCAAAATTATGGTTAAATCCTGATAAAAATAGTATTTTTGAATACGATATGACGGATATTAAAATAGAAGACTATAATCCTGCACCACCTATTAAAGCGCCTGTTGCAGTTTAATATTTACTTAAGGAGAGTCAATAATGATTAATTTTATTTGGGCTGAAGACAGTGAACATCATATTGGATATAAGGGTAAGCTACCTTGGTACTTACCAAATGATTTAAAATTTTTTAAGAAAACAACGCTTAATAAGGTCGTTGTTATGGGCAGAAATACATTTGAAAGTTTTCCGGGACTATTACCAAATCGAATTAATATTGTTCTTTCAAGTAAAAACGATTTAGTTGAAACAGATACTCTAAAGATTGTTCATTCAATACCAGAGTTGAATGATTTATTAGAAACATATTCTGAAGATATTTTTGTTATTGGTGGCGCAACATTATTTTCTGAAATGTATGTAAAAGTTAATAGATTGTATCAAACAAAAATTAACGCTACGTTTGATGGTGATGTGATGATGATTCCTATTGATTATACTCATTGGAAATTAATTGAAACGATTCCGGGAATGATTGACAAAAAAAATGTATATGATCATGAATTTAGAATTTATGATAAAAAATAATTAAAAAGCGAAGACATATCCAATACGGATGTGTCTTCGCTTTTTAACTTTAAGTATATAATAAAATAGAAAAAAACATTAATCCTGTACCTAACATCACAAATAAATGCCAAACGACATGTAAGTACTTAACACCGTTTATACTATAAATTCCAGCGCCGATTGTGAACGCAATGCCACCAGAAACAAGTAGCCAGAACCCAATTGTACCGAGGCTATTATAAAGTGGCATCATTGCGCTCAAACAAAGCCAGCCCATAATTAGATAAATGATGGTTGAAATTGTTTTAAAATGACCCAACCAAATTGATTTATAAATAATTCCTAAAACGGTCATCATCCAGATGATTCCGAATAGTGTCCAACCTAATGCCCCACCAACAGAGAGAAGACAATAAGGCGTATAAGTACCTGCTATCAGAATATAGATACTACTATGATCGAAGATTTGAAAAACAGTTCTTGCTCGTGTAAATATTAAACTATGAAATAGGGTAGAAGTTAAGTACAGCAGTACCAAAGATGAACCATATATAGCATACGAGGTAATTTCTAATGCACTACCATTATGAGCACCTTTAATAAGTAAAAAAATCAATCCCGCTATACTTAACCCAAGACCAATACCATGAGTTACCGCGTTTAATACCTCATTTAAGATGAGATACCTTCTACTGTAATTATGTTCCAAAAAAACACCTCAGTCATCAATTTCTATGTGAAATAGACCAGTAATTCTGATATACTAGACATTATAAATAGAAAAGTTTATAGTGACATTATTGTATCATGATTAAAAACTTTTGTTAAGAAAGTGTGGATGAAGAAACATGAAAAAAATTAAAATAATAACGGATTCATCTGTTGGATTAACAGATAATGAAATAAAAGAAAATGACATTAGCATTATACCTCTAAGCGTTATGATTGATGATACTATTTACGTTGAAGGTGAATCAATTACAAATGACGAATTTGAGACTAAAATGGAAACGTCAAAAACGTTACCTAAAACAAGTCAGCCACCAATTGGTACTTTTGTAGAAATGTTTGACAGTCTTGGGGCAGATGGTAGCCAAGTTCTCTCACTTAACATGACTGACCAAATTAGTGGTACAGTTCATACTGCAGAGCAAGCTGCAGAAATGAGTCAATCCGATGTAACCGTTGTTGATACTCGTTCTACTGATCGAGGTATGGCTTTTCAAGTCTTAGCAGCTGCTAAGTTAGCAAATTCAGGTGCATCAATGGATGATATTTTAACAAAAATTTCTGAAATCCGTAAGAATTCAACTCTAAATATGGCCGTTATGACTCTGGATAATCTGGTCAAAGGTGGACGTATATCAAGATTAACTGGTGTTCTTTCAAGTGTTTTAAATATGAAGATTATTTTGGAAATGATTGATGGCGAATTAAAAATTAAAAATAAAGGCCGTGGTATGAAGACGGTTAACAGATTTATTGCAGATTTAGTTGAAGAATTAAAAAGTACACCTAATGTTAAAGCAGTAGGTATTTCTCATGCTGGAAATGAAAAAAAGGCATTTGAAGTTCGCGATTTATTACAAACAGCAGTCCCAAAAGTTGATATTCTAGTTCGACAGACAGCACCTATTATTGCGACGCATGGTGGTCCAGGGGCTTTTGCAGTGATGTTCTACACAGATAAAGACTAATATATTAAATAATTATTTTTAAACTGGTCCAAAAACAGCTGTTTTTGTCCGGTTTTTTTAATTAAATAAAGGAATGATTTTTTGAAATTTTTTAAAAGCTTTTCCATTACTATTTTAAGTATTTTAGTACTAAGTGGTCTTATATTTAGTGGGCTGTGGTTTGCAACCGGCCATTTTTCGAATCATTCTTTAATAACAGTGCCCCATAAAAAAACAGCTCTTAAGCTAGTATCCCTTGGTGATTCTTTAACGCAGGGTGTCGGAGATGAAACGAATAAAGGTGGATTCGTTTCATTAATTACAGAAAAAATAAATACTGATAAAAATATGAAAGTAACTGCCTCTAACTTTGGCTTATCAGGAGATCGAAGTGATCAAATTTATAGCAGATTAAAGAAACAACCCAAAATGCAAAAAACGTTAAAAAAAGCCACTGTTATTACATTAACAGTTGGTGGGAATGACCTATTACAGGTTATACAAAAAAACATTTTATCTAATGATACTGATAAGTTAAATAAAGCTATTGATACTGAAAAAATGACTTATACAAAAAATTTAAATGATTTATTTAAAGAGATTAGAAAATATAATAATAGCGCGCCTATCTACGTTATAGGAGTGTATAACCCATTTTACGTTTATTTCCCCGAAATGAGTAGTATGAAAACGATTGTTAAATCATGGAATAACGTAACCAACAAGGTTGTTAAAAATGATAAAAATAGTTATTTTGTTAGTGTTGAAAAACAGCTTTCTGAAGGACAATATTATGGTAAAACAAGTAAATTAGCCAAGACTTTGGGTAGCTCAGACTTATCTGATTTATCTAGTTTTAATCTTGAAAGTGTCTTGCAAGAAAAAGATGAAAAAAATAACTATATTTCTATAACTGATCATTTTCATCCAAATAAAAAAGGTTATAAAAAAATGACTGATTTGTTGTTCAAATCAATGGAAGAACATCATTTATTTAAATAATGAGGAGAATTATGCCGAAAAGAACAGAAAAAACATCAACCACTTTTAACGCATGGAAAGTTGCGTTTATCATATTATTTTCTTTATTGATTGGCGTACTACTTTATTTTTCCGTTAGTATTATGAACCAATCCCAAGATCAAAAGACACTAACAACTCAAACCACTTCAAAAGCAACAAAAAGAACAGAACTAAGCGTGGAAATGAACAAGGAACAACTTAACGGAACCATTAATTATTATTTAAAATCAATTCAAAAAGGTCAATCAATTAAATATCGGTTTTTAGTAGATAAATCTGCTATATTAATGGGCACAACAAAAATTTTAGGACAAAATATTTCATTCACATTATATTCAGATCCAGTTGTAACAGATGATGGTAATATCTTGTTAAAAGCAAAATCTGTTGCTGTAGGTTCATTACCAGTTCCTAAAAAGTTTATAATGGATTATGTAAAAAATGCATATGATTTACCAAATTGGATTACGATTAATAGCAAAGAACAAACAATTATGCTTAACTTAAAAAAACTAGATATTGAGAATGGTATACAAGCTAGTGCAACCAAAATTGATTTAAAAACGAATGTTTTTAAATTCGATGTTTCTATCCCTTTAAATTAAATGAGGTATCAATTTATGAGACAAACATTTTATCAATTTTTAATGACCGAACGCAATGATCACGGTACGGATGAGGTGTCCCAATTTGCAAATAATGCATTTTATGATCAAAGTTTTCCTAAATTGTCAGATAAGTATGACTTTCTTTCTAATTATCTTGAATTAAATGCAGGATATTTACCTTCAATGACAATTTTTGATGACGCTTGGGCCCGATATTTAGACAAAATGAATTAGTGGGGAATTAAATTATGGAAAAAGATAAAAAAGAAAAACGTTTTAGATTTGGTCGTCATTTTTGGACCTTAATAGGGTCAATTTGTTTATCTTTTATAGTCGGAGCTGCTGCAATGTATTTTTTTGCAATTAGTCAAATTAATACATTAGTTGGGTCATTACAAACGACTAGTTCAGATTTAGCCAAAATTGAGTCTGTTTATTCGGCACTAAATAATTCTTATTATAAAAATATCAGTAAGAAAAAATTAGTCGATGGGGCTATCAATGGTATGGTCGACTCTACTGGAGATAAATTTACGGCCTATTTAGGTAAAGAAGATGCGACTAATTTAAATTCAACTATTTCTAGTAAATTTGTTGGAATCGGTGCTGAAGTCAAAATTAGCAAGAAAAATATTCAGATTGTTTCAGCTATTAAAGGAACACCAGCTAAAAAGGCTGGTTTGAAGACAGATGATATTATCCAAAAAATAGATGGTAAATCTATTTATGGTCTCAGTTTAGAAAAAGCTGTTTCAAAAATTAGAGGTAAAAAAGGAACAATAGTGAAACTAACTATTAAACGTGATTCATCAACATTTAATGTTTCAATAAAACGAGATGATATTCCTGTTAAAACAGTCTATAGTAGTATTTCGAAAAAGAATAAAAAAGTAGGATATATTCAAATTAGTACATTTTCTGAGGATACATCTAACGAAGTCAAATCTGCAGTGAAGTCACTTAGAAAAGATGGCGCTACATCGTTTGTCATTGATGTTCGTGATAATCCAGGTGGCCTTATGGATCAAGCATTAGCGATTGGATCAATGTTCTTAAAAGATGGTCAAACAATTATGCAGGTACAAGGCAAAACGGGTTCTCCTGAAGTATATAAGGCTGGTAAAAAATATGACTCAGGATTTAAAGTCACAGAAAAAACAGCTGTTGTCATTAATAAAGATAGTGCAAGTGCTTCTGAAATTTTAGCAGCCGCACTTAACCAATCTGGTAATGATAAATTAATTGGGTCAACATCTTATGGAAAAGGTACCGTCCAAACAATCAATACCTTTACAGATAAAACAGAATTAAAAGTTACCATTGCTAAATGGCTAACACCTGATGGTTCTTGGATTAATAAAAAAGGGATTAAGCCTACTATTTCAGCTGATTATCCTGCGTATGCTTATTCACCACTAATTAATACTGATAAAACATATAAATATGAAGACGTTACACCTCAAGTTAAAACGATTCAAGTTTACTTAAGCGCACTTAATTATTATAAAGACAAAAATAATGGTTACTTTGGTACATCAACGGTTAATGCAGTAAAAATGTTACAAAAAGAAAATACTTTAACTCAAACGGGCGAAGTTAACAAAGATACTGCTTTAAAAATTGAAACATTAGTTCAGAAAAAAATTTCAAAAAATGATCCTGCCTATGATGCGGCAATTAAATCGTTAACAAATTAATAAAAGACTGAAGAGGGCGAAACTAAATAGCGGAACTCTCTTCTTTTTGTGCACAAATTAAGGTATTCTGATTAAGAGAGTTAAATATAAAGAATTAAGCAAGTTAATTAAAAGTTTACTTGGCTTAACAAGGAGAATTTAAATGACAGTAATCCAATGGTTCCCAGGACATATGGCAAAAGCCTTAAGATTAGTAAAGGAAAAATTAAACTTAGTAGATATCGTACTTGAATTAGTTGATGCAAGATTGCCTGAATCATCTAGAAATCCGCAACTTGAGCAATTACTTGCAACAAAACCTCATATTATGGTTTTAACAAAAAAAGATATGGCCGATCCGAACGTTACTGCACGTTGGCTACAGTACTATGAAAACAAAGGAATTCCGGCAGTTGCAGTAGATAGTCAACACGGACAACTTAACGCTATCGAGAAAAAAATTAACGTTGTTTTAAAAGATAAAATAGCGTTACGAGAAAGTAAAGGTATCCTCCAACAACGAGTTAAGGTAATGTGTATCGGAATTCCGAATGTTGGAAAATCGACGTTACTAAATCATTTGTTAAGTAAAAATGTCGCCATAACTGGAAATAGACCTGGGGTGACAAAAGCACAGCAATGGTTAAAAGCCGGAAAATCAATGTCTCTTTTAGATACACCAGGTATTTTATGGCCCAAATTTGAAGATCAAGAAATCGGTAAACGTCTTGCTTTAACAGGAGCAATAAAAGACTCTTTATATGCAAAAGATGACATTGCATTATACGGGTTAGAACATTTTAAACAAACAAATCCAAAGGCATTACAAGAGAAATATAAATTAACGGATGAACAAATGCAGTTAAGTAATGTTGATTTATTATTAGATTTAACAAAAAAAATGGGTTTCAAAGAAGATTATGATCGTGCGAGTGAGAGAATTATATTTGATATTAGACAAGGTAAACTTGGTCGTTATACCTTAGAAATCCCTCAATTGGGTGGCGAATAGTTGTGACCAAATTTACAATTTCTCAAGTAAAAGAACATTTATTGAATAATCCATCGGATAATTTTATGCAAGAAATAGCTAAAGACTCTCGCAAAGGAGTTATTAAGCTTTTAATCCAATATAATAATAGACAAAAAAAACTAGTTGAACACCAAGAATTATTTAATCGTAGGTTAGTAATAGAAAGAGACCTATGGCAGAATGGTATTCCTTACATCGCTGGTATTGATGAGGTTGGAAGAGGACCGTTAGCTGGTCCAGTTGTTAGTGCAGCAGTTATTTTACCTCATAATTTCAATCTAATTGACGTGAATGATTCGAAAAAATTATCTGCATCTATGCGTGAAGCATTATACGTTGAAATATTAGCTACAGCTGTTTCAGTTGGTATATCTGTGATAAATAATCAAACAATTGATGAAGTTAATATATATCAAGCATCAAGAATTGCTATGTTAGAAGCTGTTAATTCATTGGACGTGAAACCACAACAATTATTGATTGATGCTATGACGATTGATAGCGATATTCCGCAGGAAAGTTTCATTAAAGGCGATTCTAAAAGTGCTAGTATTGCTGCTGCTAGTATCGTTGCTAAGGTTTACCGAGATCATCTCATGAACTTTTACAATGAATTATATCCAGGATACGATTTCAATCATAATGATGGATATGGAACTAAAAAACATTTAGCAGGACTTAGCAAATTAGGAGTCACTCCAATTCATCGTCGAACATTTGAACCAATTAAATCTATTCTAAAAAAATAATGAAATAAATTGCGTACCTTATTAGTATTAATGACTAATAAGGAGAAACAATGACAATAAGAGACACTTTAATTAAACTTAGACTATGTTCTGAAATAACGTATATTGGCGAAAATAAAATTTTTGATTGGTTACAACAGAATCCAAGTTGTACTGATTTAACTCTAGATGTAATTAAATCCATTTTAAATTTAAATAGTAAAAAAATAGCTAGTTTCAGTAAAGCTTACACTAGTATTTCATTGAAAAATGAGGTTATTACCAATAAGTTACATTCAACAATTGTGACTATTATTGATGAGGACTATCCGTATCGACTAAAAGAATGCTATCGACCACCAATTGTTCTTTTTATGCGAGGAAATACGCAATTATTAAATCGACAATCACTTGCTGTTGTTGGTGCTCGGCAAAGAACTGACTACTCAATAGAAGTAATACGATTATTATTACCAAATAGTATCCAAAATGATAAGGTAATTTTAAGCGGATTAGCAGCCGGCGTTGATACCTTGGCACACCAATTTACAATAGCTAACGGAGCAGATACAATTGCTGTTATTGGGACAGGTTTAAATATTTATTATCCAAAAATTAATGAAGATTTACAAATTGAAATTAGCAAAAAGGGACTTTTATTATCTGAGTACGGACTGAATACAGGACCACAACGTAATCATTTCCCTGAAAGAAATCGAATTATTGCAGGCCTTTGTGAATGCTTATTAGTTACAGAGGCTAAACACCATAGTGGTAGTCTTATAACTGCCAATTTAGCATTGCAAGAAAATCGCACAGTACTAGCTGTACCCGGATCAATTATTAGTCCTCTTTCACTTGGGTGTAATGAACTAATAATAGCCGGTGCAATGCCGATTATTAACGGTGAACAGATACTTGCAGAGTTCTATGAAAACTAGTTACGCTTGACAAGTCTCTCTAATATGCTTTAAGATTACTAACGATTTTAAAAATGTTATTGCTTACAATATAAATACTACGAAGGAGTTCAATTATGCCAGTAACCAAAAAGAAAAAGAGAACGCCGGCAAAAAAAAATCTAGTTATTGTTGAATCACCTTCTAAGGCTAAAACAATTGAAAAATACCTAGGCAGCAACTACCATGTTGTCGCTAGTCTTGGACATATTAGAGATTTACCACGAAGTAAAATGGGAGTTGACGTTGAAAACAACTATGATCCTCATTACATTTCAATTCGTGGTAAAGGCGATGTTATTAAAAGTTTAAAAAAAGAAGCTAAAAAAGCTAAAAATGTTTATCTAGCAGCCGATCCTGATCGTGAAGGCGAGGCAATTGCATGGCATTTATCTCATATTTTAGATTTAGATATCACGGACAAAAATCGTGTTGTTTTTAATGAAATTACAAAAGATGCAGTTAAAAATGCTTTTAATGATCCTAGATCAATTGATATGAATTTAGTTGATGCACAACAAGCTCGCCGTATTTTAGATAGATTAGTTGGTTATTCAATTAGTCCTTTATTATGGGCTAAAATAAAAAAAGGCTTAAGTGCTGGTCGAGTTCAGTCTATTGCTTTGAATTTAATTATTGATAGAGAAAAAGAAATTCGTGCATTTATACCAGAGGAATACTGGACTATTGATTCTGAATTTAAAAAAGGTAAAGAGAAATTTGATGCAGCTTTTTATGGTATTAAGGGAAAGAAAAAAGCACTTCATGATAATGAAGATGTTAAAAAAGTAATGGCATTAATTGATACAAAACAAGATTTTGATATCACCGCTGTCACAAAAAAAGAACGTAAAAGATTTCCAGCTTTACCATTTACTACAAGTACAATGCAACAAGATGCTAATAGAAAATTAAACTTTCGTACAAGAAAAACGATGATGGTTGCACAACAATTATATGAAGGAATTCATCTCGGAAAACAGGGTACTGTTGGTTTAATCACTTACATGCGTACCGACTCGACTCGTGTATCTACGACTGCCAAACATGAAACTGCTCAATTTTTACACGAAAAGTATGGTGAAGATTATGCAGCTATTAAGCCACGCAAAGGTAAATTACAAGAAGGTGCACAGGACGCACATGAAGCAATTAGACCTTCCTCTGTTTTACGTACACCTGCTTCAATGAAGGATTATTTAAGTAATGATCAAATGAAGTTATATAAATTAATTTGGTCGCGATTTGTTGCCAGTCAAATGACACCAGCTGTAATGGATACAATGTCTGTATCTATTGAACAAAATGGCGTTACTTATCATACTTCTGGGTCAAAGACTAAGTTTGCAGGTTATACAAAAATTTATGAGGATAACAAAAAGACTGATAATATTTTACCGGATTTAAAAGTTGGCGATCATGTTAAGTTAGCTAAAAATCAGCCTAACCAACATTTTACTCAGCCACCTGCTAGATTCACTGAAGCAAATTTAATTAAAACACTTGAAGAAAATGGTGTTGGACGTCCATCAACGTATGCACCAACCTTGGATACTATTCAACGTCGATATTATGTGAAATTAATTGCTAAGCGTTTTGAACCAACTGAACTGGGTGAAATTGTAGATGATATGATTGAAGCTTATTTTAGTGATATTGTGAATGTTAAATTTACTGCTGAATTAGAAAAAGGTCTTGATAACATTGAAGTCGGAGACGAAAATTGGGTTAAAGTTGTTGATGATTTTTATAAACCATTTTCAAAAAATGTTGAACATGCCCAAGAAACAATTGAGAAAGTTCAAATTAAAGATGAACCAGCTGGATTTAATTGTGAAATTTGTGGGTCACCGATGGTTATTAAGATGGGCCGATATGGTAAATTTTTTGCATGTACGCGTTTTCCAGATTGTCGTAATACAAAAGCAATCGTTAAAGAAATTGGTGTAACTTGTCCATTGTGTCAGCAAGGGGAAGTAATTGAACGTAAATCTAAACGAAATCGTTTATTCTATGGTTGCTCAAGATACCCAGATTGTGAATTCGTATCATGGGATAAACCTATTGGTCGCGAATGTCCAAAATGTCAACATTATTTAATTGAGAAAAAAGTAAAAGGTGGAAAACAAGTCAAATGTAGTAATTGTGACTATGAAGAAGCGGTTCAAAAATAATTGAATCTAACTAGCAGGGGGATTATATAATGGAAAATACTAGCGTTAATGTAATCGGTGCTGGTCTTGCCGGTAGTGAAGCTGCATGGCAGATTGCCAAGCGAGGAGTTCATGTTAATTTATACGAGATGCGCCCTATCAAAATGACACCAGCGCATCATACTGAGAATTTTGCTGAACTAGTTTGTACGAATTCTTTAAGAGCTAATCAAATTACGAATGCCGTTGGTCTTTTGAAGGAAGAGATGAGACAGTTAGATTCAGTTATTATGAAGTCAGCTGACCATAATGCAATTCCGGCTGGCGGTGCGCTAGCCGTTGACCGTGATAAATTTTCTGGTGAGATAACTGATTTAGTTAAAAATCATGAAAATATTACGGTTATCAATGAAGAGTTAACTGAACTACCAAAAGGTCCAACAATTGTTGCGACAGGTCCTTTAACATCATCAGGTTTAGCAGAATCAATTAAACAATTAAATGGTAGTGAGGGACTTTATTTTTATGATGCAGCTGCACCAATTTTAGAAAAATCATCATTAAATATGGATAAAATCTACTTAAAATCACGATATGATAAAGGTGATGCTGCATACCTTAATTGTCCAATGACTAAAGAGGAATTTATAACCTTTTATAAGGCACTAATAGGGGCCGAAACTGCTGAAATGCATGATTTTGAAGATGAAAAATTTTTCGAAGGTTGTATGCCAATTGAAGAAATGGCTAGAAGAGGCGCTAAAACAATGTTATTTGGCCCTTTAAAACCAGTTGGATTAGAAGACCCTAAGACTGGTAGAACACCTTTTGCCGTTGTCCAATTGCGTCAAGACAATGCAGTCGGTGACTTATACAATATTGTTGGTTTCCAAACGCATCTTAAATGGGGCGAACAAAAGAATGTTTTCTCACTAATTCCAGGTTTAGAAAATGTTGAATTTGTTCGTTATGGTGTTATGCATCGTAATACATTTATGCGTTCTCCTGATACACTGGAACCAACATATCAGTCTAAATTTAGAAATGATTTATTTTTTGCTGGTCAAATGACAGGTGTTGAAGGCTATGTAGAAAGTGCTGCAAGTGGATTATTAGCAGGGATCAATGCCGCACATCTTGTTTTAGGAGAAGAGCTAGTCGTACTTCCTAAAACAACTGTGATGGGAGCTATGGCCCATTATATAACACATGCCAGTGGTAAACATTTTCAGCCGATGAATGCTAACTTTGGTATTATCCCTAAATTAGGCACAAAAATTCGAGATAAACAAGAAAAAAATCAAGCGGTTGCAAATCGTGCTCTAGAGCATTTAGCAATTGTTAAACCAAGTCTTTAAATATTTATGAAATATCTGATAAAATAATTGAGTTATACTTCATTGTTGTGCTACAGTAGTAGCGTTCAATGAAGTTTTTTTATACAATAAATGAGTAACATGGAGGAGTTTATTATGGCAACTGTTTCATTTCATGCAACAACAATTTGTGCCGTTAAGCATAATGGTCACTGTGCAATGGCCGGTGATGGCCAAGTCACAATGGGTGAAAAAGTTATTATGAAGGGGACTGCTAGAAAAGTTCGTCGCATATATAACGATCAAGTAGTTGTTGGTTTCGCTGGTAGCGTTGCCGACGCATTTAATCTTGAAGAACGATTTGAAAAAAAATTAAATGAATTTAGTGGTAATTTACAACGTGCAGCAGTTGAATTAGCTCAGGATTGGCGTAGTGAACAATCCTTACAAAAATTAGAAGCACTTTTGATTGTAATGAACAGTAATGAAATGTTATTAGTTTCTGGTAGTGGAGAAGTAATTGAACCTGACGATGACATTTTAGCAATCGGATCTGGCGGAAATTTTGCTTTGTCTGCTGCAAAGGCACTTAAGCATCATACAACTGATATGTCAGCTAAAGAAATTGCTGAGGCATCAATTAATATTGCCGGTGATATTGATATTTTTACTAACCATCATGTCATCTCAGAAGAATTATAGAAAGCGGGTAAATTTATGACTATAAGTGATAAAACACCAAAACAGATTGTTACAGAACTAGATCAATACGTTATCGGTCAAAATGATGCAAAAAAGGCCATTGCTGTTGCATTACGTAATAGATATCGTCGGATGCAACTTTCTGAATCAATGCAAAAAGATGTTACACCTAAAAATTTAATGATGATTGGGCCAACTGGTGTAGGTAAAACTGAAATTGCTCGTCGTTTGGCAACAATGCTTGAAGCACCATTTATTAAAGTTGAAGCAACAAAATTCACTGAAGTTGGTTACGCTGGACGTGATGTTGAATCAATGGTACGTGACTTGGTTGACGTGTCAATTAAATTAGAAGAAGATGCTCAATATGGCCGTGTTTCAGGCGCAGCTGAACGTATGGCTGATAAACGACTTGTAAAACTTCTAGTTCCAGGTATTAAAAAACAAAAAAAAGCCGAGAATGTTAATCTTATGCAAATGATGTCTCAAATTCAAAAAGGTCAAATACCTGCCGGATTAGATGCAAAAGATGAAGAGGAGGTCACTGACGACATTAGAAATGAACGACTATCTGTATCGGAACAACTAAGTCGTGGTTTATTAGAAAATAACGAAGTGACAATTAAAGTTGATGAACCTAAACAGCCTTCTGGTATGAATGGCATGATGGGACAAATGGGCATCGACTTAGGAGATACCTTAAGTGCATTAACACCAACACGCCAAGTAGAAAGAACGTTAACCGTAGCAGAAGCCCGTAAAATTTTAATTCGTGAAGAATCAAAAAAATTAGTTAATGTAGCAGATATCAATCAAGCTGCAATTGAACGTGCTGAAAACACTGGAATTATTTTTATTGATGAAATTGATAAAATTACTTCAAAATCTCAAAAAAATAGTGGTGAAGTTTCTAGAGAAGGCGTACAACGTGATATTTTACCAATTGTTGAAGGCTCTCAAATTTCAACTAAATATGGTGTTATTAATACTGATCATATCTTGTTTATTGCATCAGGTGCTTTTCATGAAAGTAAACCTAGCGATTTAATTGCTGAACTTCAAGGTCGTTTCCCAATTCGAGTTGAATTAGATGATTTGAGCCAAGCAGATTTTGTTAAAATTCTTACAGAACCTCATAATGCCTTAATTAAACAATATATTGCTTTAATTGGCACTGATAATATTAATGTGACATTTACAATTGAAGCAATTGAGAAAATATCTGAAATTGCTTACAACGTTAACCACGATACTGAAAATATTGGTGCACGCAGACTGCATACAATTCTTGAAAAATTACTTGAAGATTTACTATTTGAGGGTCCAGATATGCAAATGGGTGACATAACAATTACTGAAAGTTATGTTGAAGACAAAATTGGTAACATCGTTGCTGATAAAGATCTTAGTCGTTATATTTTATAGGATAGGGTGAACTAAAATGACAGTTGAACTTAAAAATGATTTCATCACAGTCAAAATTGCTGAACAAGGTGCTGAATTAATCAGTATTACCGGAAATGACACATCTATTGAATATATTTGGCAAGCAGATAAACAATACTGGGGTAGACATGCCCCAGTATTGTTTCCATTTGTTGGGCGTTTAAAAAATGATGAATATGCGTATGATCATAAAACATATAAAATGGGTCAACATGGCTTTGCCCGTGACATGCTTTTTACAGTGGTTTCTAAAAGTAAAACATCAGTTGTTCTGGAATTAGGTTCATCCCCAGAAACAATCTCAAAGTATCCGTTTAATTTTAGATTGAGATTACATTACATTTTAACTAATCATCAAATAAAAGTAATTTACGATGTTTATAACCCCGATGAAAATCCTTTGTTATTTTCTATCGGAGGACACCCAGCATTTAACGTACCACTTAAAAATGCTTATTTAAATCTAGAAAATTATCAAATTGAAGTGGCACCAAATGTTGAAAGACGTCAAATTCCACTAGTTGGACCTTTTAGCGATATCGAAAATGCAAAATCAGTTAAGTTCAACGAACCTATTAAGTTATCTCGCGAAACATTCAAAAATGATGCCTTAATTTACGAATTGAAACAACTAGAAACGACTATCTTACTTTCAACACCTGAAGATGATCATGGTGTTTCCGTGACATTAAATGGTGCAGATTACGTTGGTATCTGGTCGAAATATCCTGAAAATTCACCATTTGTTTGTATTGAACCATGGTGGGGAGTAGCTGATAATATTGAATCTACTGGTAATTTATCAGATAAAAGTAATATTTATACGTTAGAAAAAAATAAATCGTTCGAAGGTTCGTATGAAATCACAGTATTTTAAAAAAAAAATCGATGAAATAATCATCGATTTTTTTTATTTCGTAAATATAATCCAAGACCAAAAGGTACCATACTCTCAGTACCATTTAAAATACGTTTTATGTTGTCTCTATGTTTATAAATAACAAATATAGTCAAAATACCTGCAATACTAGTTAATAACCAATCTTGAAATAATATCGCTGTTATCGTAATACCAATAAATCCAATGACACTTGCAACACTTACCATACTCGTTAAAAGTATTAAAGAAATAAACATGGTACAAGCGATAAGAAAAAATAGCGGATTATACGGTAATAAAATACCCGCACCAGTAGCAACTGCCTTACCACCTTTAAATCCAGTAAATATTGAGAATGTATGTCCAGCTACTGCACCTACACCAATTAGTAAAGGACTAACGGTTGATGCGACCCCAAACATATAAGGGAGGCTTGCAGCTATAATTCCTTTTGATATATCCATCACTAAGACAACAGTCCCTGCTTTTGGTCCAAGAACTCGATAAGTATTAGTTGTACCAACATTACCACTACCAAAATTTCTGATATCCTTTTGATAAAAATATTTTCCAATCCAAACCCCTGATGGAATTGATCCTAAAATATAAGCGATAATCAACATTAATATGATTGTACCCATGATAATTCACTCCTTTCAGCCAGTAAATCCAATAAGTAGTATTTTAACATTCTTTTAAGAAGACACCAAAATTTTTTATAAAATAGAACATCTATTCGGATTTCTCTTTACATTTTAAAAAAGAATAGGTTATTATAGTAACGTTACTGTAGGAATACAGAGTAAGGGGCGTTTAACTGAATGACTAATCAAAATAAAACAAAATACAATGATGATTCAATTCAAGTTCTTGAAGGACTAGAAGCAGTTAGAAAACGACCTGGTATGTATATTGGGTCGACAGATGGCAAGGGATTACATCATCTTGTCTACGAGATTGTTGATAACGCAGTTGATGAAGCCTTGTCAGGATATGGTTCACAAATCGACGTTACAATCCACAGTGATAACAGTATTACTGTTGTAGATTATGGTCGTGGTATGCCTATTGGTATGCATGCATCAGGAATACCAACTGTTGAAGTTATCTTCACTGTCTTACATGCTGGTGGAAAATTTGGCCAAGGCGGATATAAAACGTCTGGTGGACTACATGGCGTTGGCGCAAGTGTCGTTAACGCATTATCTTCATCATTAACAGTTGATACCGTTCGTGATGGTATTCGTTATGAAGAAAAGTTTAAAAATGGTGGGCATCCAGTTGGGACTTTAAAAAAATTAGGTGCAACTAAACGAGCAAATGGAACAACAGTAACTTTTAAACCCGATGAAAGTATTTTTTCAACTACAATTTATAAGTATGATATTTTAGCTGAAAGATTAAAAGAGTCTGCCTTTTTATTACGTGGTGTCAAAATTGTTTTAACAGATGAAAGAACTGATAAACAAGATATCTATCATTTTGAAGAAGGTATTAAAGAATTCGTTGCTTATTTAAACGAAGACAAAGATACACTTGGCGAAGTGATGTATTTTGATGGCATTAAAGATAAAATTGAAGTAGAAGTTGCAGCACAATATAATGATGGCTACTCAGAAAACTTAATGTCCTTTGTTAATAACGTTCGGACAAAAGATGGTGGTACACATGAAGCAGGAATGAAGTCTGCTTGGACAAAAGCATTTAACGAATATGCCAGAAAATTAGGTCTTTTAAAAGATAAAGATCGTAATTTAGAAGGTAGTGATGTTCGAGAGGGCCTTTCAGGAGTCATTTCAGTGCGAATACCTGAAGAGTTATTGCAATTCGAAGGACAAACGAAGGGTAAATTAGGTACACCCGAAGCAAGATCTATCGTCGATAGCGTTCTGAGTGAAAAACTTGGGTTTTATTTGATGGAAAATGGTGAGTTTGCACAAGAACTTGTTAGAAAATCAATTAAAGCTAGAGAGGCTCGAGAAGCAGCTCGTAAGGCTCGTGATGATTCAAGAAATGGGAAAAAGAAAAAGAAAAATGATCGCTTATTATCTGGGAAATTAACACCTGCACAATCGAAAAACGCTAAGAAAAATGAGTTGTTTTTAGTCGAAGGTGATTCTGCCGGTGGTTCAGCTAAACAAGGTCGTGAACGCAAATTCCAAGCCATTCTACCTTTACGTGGTAAGGTATTGAATACTGAAAAGGCAAAATTACAAGATATTTTAAAAAATGAAGAAATTAATACAATGATTTATACAGTTGGCGCAGGTGTTGGTGCTGAATTTAAGCTCGAAGACAGTAACTACGATAAAATTATTATCATGACTGATGCTGATACTGATGGTGCGCACATCCAAACCTTATTATTGACATTTTTCTATAAATATATGCGTCCACTAATTGATGCTGGGAAAATCTATATTGCTTTACCACCTTTATATAAAATTCAAAAAGGAACGGGTAAAAAAATAGAGAGTATCTATGCTTGGACCGATGAAGAGCTTGATAAAGCAACAACAAAAATTGGACGTGGTTACAACCTACAACGATTTAAAGGTCTGGGCGAAATGAATGCAGATCAATTATGGGAAACAACTATGGATCCAATGACAAGAACTTTAGTTAGAATTCGAATTGATGATCCTGCACTTGCTGAAAAAAGAGTGACAACCTTAATGGGCGACAAGGTAGAACCTCGTCGAAATTGGATTGAAGAAAATGTTCAATTTTCACTTGAAGAGGACGGTAGTATCCTTGATAAGGTATCAAGTAAACAAGTTACTGATTTAAAAAATGAAGAAGATTTAACATTATTTGAAGATCAAACAACGACTGACTAAGGAAGGAGGATTATTAATTTGGCTATAGAAAAAGATACATCAAAAATTCAAGAGCTGACCTTAGAAGATGTTATGGGTGAACGATTTGGTCGTTATTCTAAATATATTATTCAAGAACGTGCTTTACCTGATATACGTGATGGCCTAAAACCTGTTCAACGTCGTATTTTATACGCAATGAATCAAGATGGTAACACATATGATAAAGGGTTTAGAAAATCTGCTAAATCTGTCGGAAATGTTATGGGTAATTTTCATCCTCATGGAGATAGCTCAATTTACGAAGCTATGGTCCGTATGAGTCAAAACTGGAAATTACGAACACCATTAATTGAAATGCACGGAAATAATGGGTCAATGGATGGTGATTCTCCTGCCGCAATGCGTTACACAGAAGCTCGTACAAGTAAAATTGCGACTGAAATGCTACGTGATATTGAAAAAGAAACGGTTGATTTCGTATTGAATTTTGATGATACGGAGTATGAACCAACTGTTTTACCAGCAAGATTTCCTAATTTGTTAGTAAATGGTGCAACGGGAATTTCAGCTGGGTATGCAACTGAAATTCCACCTCATAATTTAAGCGAGGTTGTTGATGCCGTTGTTTATTTAATTGGTCATCCAAATGCGACTTTAGATAAATTAATGTCATTCGTTAAGGGCCCCGATTTTCCAACCGGTGGTATTTTACAAGGACTATCCGGCATCCAGAGTGCTTATAAAACGGGGCGTGGTAAAGTAGTCGTTCGTTCTAGAACTGAGATTCAAGAACTAAAGGGTGGTAAAACACAAATTATTATTTCAGAAATTCCATACGAAGTGAATAAAGCTGTTCTTGTTAAAAAGATGGATGAAATTCGCTTATTAAAAAAAGTTGATGGGATTGCTGAAGTTCGAGATGAAAGTGATCGTGAAGGACTACAAATTGCAATTGAATTAAAACGCAACGTCAATGCACAAGGTATTTTAAATTATTTATTTAAAAATACTGATTTACAAATTTCGTATAATTTCAATATGGTTGCAATTAACCATCAACGACCTGAGTTAGTTGGCTTAAAAAAATTCTTATCTTCGTACTTAGAGTATCAATTAAGTGTTACGAAAAAAAGAACTGAATTTGATTTAAAAAAGGCTGAGTCTCGTCAACATATCGTTGAAGGGTTAATTAAAGCTTTATCAATTTTAGATAAAGTAATTAAAGCAATCCGTGCAAGTAAAGATAAAAAGAGTGCTAAATTAAGCTTAATGGATCTGTTCGATTTCACAGAAAAACAAGCTGAAGCAATTGTTTCATTACAACTGTACCGCTTGTCTAATACAGATGTGACTGCGCTTGAAAAAGAAAATGCAGAGCTTGCTGCAAAAATTATTGATTACAAAGCAATATTGGCAGATCCTAGTAAGTTATCTGATGTTGTGAAAAAAGAGCTTAAACAAGTATCTAAAGAATATGCCACACCTCGACTAACTGAAATTCAAGAACATATTGAAGACATTAAGATTGAAACAGCAGTTTTAGTAACTCCCGAAGATGTTCAAGTATTAGTTAGCCGTGATGGTTATCTCAAACGTAGCTCATTACGGTCATTTAACGCCTCAGGAGTAAATGAGAATGGTTTGAAAAACGAAGATCAAATTGTATTTAATGAATCTGTTAACACATTAGATCATCTATTTATGTTTACAAATAAGGGAAATATGATTTACCGTCCAATTCATGAAATAACTGAGGCAAAGTGGAAAGATACTGGGGAACATATTTCACAAACTATTGGATTAGATACTGATGAATATTTAATTAAAGCATTTTCTTTCAAAAAAGTGAATGTCCCTGGTAAATTTGTTTTTGCAACTAAAAATGGATTCATTAAACAAACACTGGTTTCCGACTTACAACCCGGACGAACTTATAAAGGTCATGCAAGTAAATTCATGAAATTGAAGGAAGCTAACGATGATGTTATCTTGATTTCATACTTGAAAGAAACGGATGACTCGTTATTCATTTTTAGTGCTTCACATGATGGGTATGGATTAAAGTATCCTCTCGAAGAAGTTCCTGTTGTCGGATCTAAAGCAGCTGGTGTAATCGCGATGAATCTTAAGAAGGATGATTATGTTGCCGCTACTTGTTTAGTAACTGAACATAGTCAGATTGGATTATTAACACAGCGCGGTTCATTTAAGCGTATGGCTGTATCAGAAGTGAGCTCGACAAGTAGGGCGAAACGTGGCGTTCTTGTTCTTAGAGAGCTTAAGAAGGAACCTCATAGAGTCGTTGGCATGAAACTCATTACTAAAGATGTGAATTTAAATGCCCTTACTGAAAGTGGCAATGAATTTATTATCGAACCAATGTCATATCCGCTATCTGATAGATATTCAAATGGTTCATTTGTTATTGATACAGAACAATTAGGAATACCTAATAATTTAAATGAGATTAATTAATAATTAAATTGTTAAAAAAAGGCAAATTTGTTTGCTCTTTTTTTTTATTACGCTTATTATACTAATATGACTATTAATTTCTAGAACTGAGGAGATCACGCTAATATGAAAACAAAGCAAGAAAATATATTTTCATCAAAAACGTTAACATATTTTTTACAGCTTGCAGATATAATGAATTATACGCAAGCAGCCCAAATATTAGGAATCACACAACCTGCATTAACACAGCAAATTAAAAAATTAGAAAGAACAGTTGGTGCACCACTTTTTTATTCTGTTGGTAAAAAATTACATCTTTCTGATGCTGGCTATACAATGCTAGATGCAACACACCAAATCTATGAAACATTAAATAAAGCAACGAATGAAATTCAACAATCAACAAGTGCAACACAAGGAGAAATTACTATCGGGATTTTGGCTTCAATCGAAGACGAAGTGTTTGATGATTTTGTTATCCAGTACTATAAAAATAATCCAGATATTATTGTGTCATTCCATTTACTAACGCGTAAAGAAATTTGGAGTGAACTTGAGAATAATAAAATTGATTTAGCTATTATGTATCTTCCAGATGAAAGTATTAAAAACTGGAAACCATACGAAAGTAAGAAAATCTTTACTGAAGATTTATTGTTTTTACATCATAATGAAAAGTTATCTTCTAAAAAGAAAGTTAGACTTCAAGAAACAATTGATAATGTTTGGGTCACTTATCCAAGTGATTATTATCTTGATAAAACAATTAAAACAATTTATCAAAATCAATTAGTTAACCTGCCAAAGAGTGTTGCTAGATTTACATCACCCACACAGATTTTAAAATTTGCTCGTGCAACACATGCTTATTCAGCATTACCAACTTCATTTTTAACGGCTCATCCTGAAAGCAAAGACCTTTGGACATCTCATTTTGATCCAGAAATAAAATTTGATTTGTCATTTGTCTTTAGAAAAGATAAAGATGAAATTCCTAGAAATGAACATTTTTTAAATGCATTTGATAAATTTTTAGAAGAAAAAGATTACATGACTCGACTTAAAGAAATTAACAAATAAAAAGGAGATTATAATAATGACTAAACAATTAATTTTTGGACATCAAAGTCCTGATACAGACGCAGTTGTAGCTGCTAAAGCATTCTCATATCTACAAAATAAATTAGGTTTCGATACTGAAGCCGTTACCTTAGGAACATTAAGTGAAGAAACAAAATTTGTTTTAGATTACTTTAATGAACCTGAACCAAGAATTATTGAAACAGCTAAAAATGAGGTTGAATCAGTTATGTTAGTTGATCATAATGAATCTCAACAAAGTGTTTCTGATATCGCTGATCTTGTTGTAACAGACGTTGTCGATCATCATCGTATTGCTAATTTCACAACCAATATGCCTCTTAATTTCCGCGCAGAGGCTGTCGGTTGTTCAAGTACCATCCTATGGAAAATGTTTAATGAAAACAATATTGAAATTCCTGCTAATATTGCAGGATTAATGATGTCAGCTATTATTTCTGATACATTGTTATTCAAATCACCTACAACGACTCCAGTTGATATTGAAGCAACTAAAGCACTTTCTAAAATTAGTAACACTGATTACAATGTATACGGATTAGATATGTTAAAAGCTGGAACTAATTTATCTAGCAAAACTGAAACAGAATTGATTAACGGAGATGCCAAATCTTTTGATATGGCTGGTAAAACAGTACGTGTTGCTCAAGTTAATACCGTTGATTTAGAAGAAGTTTTTAACCGTGAAGCTGCACTAGTTTCAGCGATTGAAGATGATAGTAAAGCTAATAATTATGATTTATTCTTACTATTAGTTACAAATATCCTAGACAGTGATTCAGAACTATTAGTTGTTGGAGAACCTAAAGAAATGGTTGAAAAAGCCTTCAACACAAAACTTTCTGATAACAAATTGTCATTACCTGGTGTTGTTTCAAGAAAAAAACAAGTTGTTCCTCAATTACAAGCTGTTTTTGAAGCTTAATAAAAAATCTTAAAAGTTTAGACTTTATCTCTAAGCTTTTTTATTTTAAGGAGAATTTAGGATGCTACCTGAAGAACAAATTCAAGCAGTTAAAATATATACGCAAAATAAATTAGCGTCAGATACTTCTGGACATGACTTTGCTCATATTGAACGAGTCGTTACAAATTCAAAAACGATTGCCTCAGAAATTCATAATATCAATTATTTAATAATTGTTCTTAGTAGTTATTTACATGACGTAATTGATGATAAAGTAGTCGATAATGTTAAAGAAGAAGTAACTAATTTAACAAATTTTTTAACATCTATTGATTTAACTTCACTTCAAATTAATGATATTTTAATAATTATTAAATCAATTTCTTTTAAAAACCAATTGAACGATAATACTATTAACTTGCCCGAAGAAGCAAAAGTTGTTCAAGATGCTGATCGATTAGATGCAATTGGTGCTGTCGGTATTGCTAGAACTTTTTATTACGGTGGACATGTTGGCAGTAAAATATATGATCCACATCGTGGTCCAAGAAGAAATATGACCCCAGAAGAATACAGGAATATTGAGAATCAAACGGTCATTAACCATTTCTACGAAAAGTTATTGACACTTACAGAAACAATGAACACTGAACCAGGAAAACGAATGGCTAAAAATAGACATCAAATTATGTTAGATTTCCTTGAGAATTTCAAATCTGAATGGGAAGGAAAGTCATAAAATAAAAACGATTAACTCAATATCGAGTTAATCGTTTTTATTTTATAATTTATTAATAGCATTCCGTTGTTCTTCATCAATCATATGGGTATATAACGCAGTTGCACTTGTCGAACTCTGACCCAATTGTGTTGCTACAAGTTGTTCATTCTTCGTCTCTAGGTACAATTTAGAAGCGAGTGTATGGCGTAGTTTATGCGGCGTAACACGGACTTTAAATGCAGATGAGTACTTGGCTACCAATTTTTCAATTGTACCACTCTCAATGCGTTTTCCAATTCCACGATATGATGAACAAAATAGGGCTTTTTCCATTTTATCTACTTTATAGTTCATTGTACGCACTTCAATATATTTAACAAGATAGGGGATTACCCACGGTGCAATTGGCACAGTATCCTTCTTGCCACCTTTTCGAATGACGGTAATATTATTTGTTTTTAAATTTAAATCAGGTAGGTCACTATTTGCAACTTCTGAAACCCGTAAACCACTACCTAGCATTAAAGCGTTAATAGCAATATCGCGATCTTTATCCCGTTTGAAAAAGGAAAGACCTTTAGGCTTTAACAAATCGGCATATTTTTGATCAATAAAGTTAATATAATCACGATCTTCAGTTCCAAGCATTAATTTATCTTTAATATTTGCTGCACGTGTAGCAAACGTTTCGTTATCTTTTACGACAGTAATTTTTTTCATCACATTACGATAAAAATATGGCTCTCCATCTTCTTTTTCCGTTTCTTCAGAAAGATACCTGAACAATGAAGAAATCGCTGTTAGAGAACGATTTACAGTGCTCCTAGAGAGTTGTGTGTTGCTATTTGCATTATTTGATTTACTTCTAGAAAGTAGGGAGGATTTATATAGTTCCATATCTTCCTTTTTTAAATGTTCTAAAACACTAATATCGATTGTCTTAATTGATTTTTCGTTAACAATACCTTCTGCCAGTAACCAATCAAAAAAACGTCTAAACTCTGTTAAATATTGATATAACGTTGCATTGGATAGGGGGATTGTAGATTTAGATTGATAGTATTCCTGCGCATACCAAGGTTGGTACTGTAATTCATTCTCAATTAATTCTAAATATTTTTCTTTTCTCAAAAATACACCTCATTATAACGGATAGTTTAATACGTAGAGAATAACACATTAAAGAGTTACAATTCAACTTTAATGAAAGTTGAACGCAAAATGTTCTTATATCAAACAGTATGATACATATTATTTAAAATTAGTGTTTATTCACAAAATAACTAATATATTTAATACTTTAGATTTTAAGTAATCCTTATATAGCTAATACCATAATTTGGCAAATTATGGTCGTCATGCTTGATATGTATCTACAAATATTAGTGTTAATTATATAATTTATTGGAGAATAATAATTGTAAATATATTTTATGATGAACAAATTATATTTACATAAAATAAAATGAGCGAGATACAAATACAAAACGAATGATAATTTAAATAGACTTGTTTAAAATCAGTAAGATATTGCGCTACTAAACTTTCATTAAATTGTGTGTTTTAACTAAAGTTGGATAGTGTTAATATGATAAGTCTCAATTTACCACTCATTTGATGCTTTTAAACTTTATCTATTAACTTAAAATTATTTTCTCCGACATACTATTATCTAGTCACAGTTACATCTTAATTATTATTTGAAAACAAAAAACTAACAACCGATTAAACCGGTTGTTAGTTTTAATAACTCTTAAGCTTGATCAAAGTCTTTAATCCACGCTAATGCTAATGCTTTTTCACCTAAATGTGTCCCAATGACTGGTCCAAAGTAACTGATATCAAATGTCATATCAGGATATTTCTTCTTCATTTTAGTCTGCCACTTAATTGCTGACGTTTCATCATTTGCATGAATAATAAGTCCACGTAAAGGATAATCAACAGATGCACGATGCTCTTCAAATAAATCTTCTACACGCTTAATTGCCTTCTTAGTTGATCTAATCTTTTCAAATGCAACAATTTTATTTGAAACACTATCAAATGTTAAAATTGGCTTAATTTTAAGAACACTTCCAATAAAGGCTGAAGCATTAGACAAACGACCGCCTCGTACAAGATTTTGCAAATCATCAACAATGAAATATTCACCTAACGTTGTCTTCAAATCATCTAATCGGGCAATGATATCATCGATAGAGGCATCTTCTTTAGCCATTTTAGCAGCTTCCAAAGCTAAATATCCCATTAACATAACTGTGATACCAGAATCATACGGTATCACACGAGTTGACTCAATTGTTGGTGCTATATTTTTTAAATTATCAATAAATCCTGAAATTGTATTTGTTAAATGAATACTTAAAATAATATCATAGCCTTCGCTACCTAATTTATCATATAAGTTAATCATTTCCCCAACAGAAGGCTGTGAGGTACTTGGAAAGGATGCAGATGTCTTTAATTTTTCATAGAATCCTTCAGTTGTAATATCAACGCCTTCATTATAAATTTTATTGTCAATAATGACTGGGATAGGAATTATAGTAATATTGTTCTCTTCAATCTGATCTTTAGATAGGTACGAAGTACTATCTGTTACAATTGCTATTTTCATTAATTAAACACCTCATTTTATGACGGTTTAAACGTCAGTCCTCGTTAGACTTTTGTCTAAGCGATTTAATAATATTCTTAATAAATTTTGTTCATCTTCTGGCCACTTTTCAAAAATAGTTGCTTCAAGTTCAGTAAAACCTTTATCAACTGCTTTTGACGACTCAACGCCGATTTCAGTCATTGTATAAATCAATTGGCGTTTATCGTCACCGATACTATGCTTATCAAGCATTTCTTTTTCAACTAAGCGTTTTAATTGTCGACTTAGTGTTGAGATATCTAGATCTGTTTCTACGGCCAATTTTTCCTGTGTGTTAAATTTAGCACTTATTTTCTTTAATAACTGCCACTCAGATATTGTTAATTGATTTTTTTTAGTTAAACGTTGTAAAATCACTTTATACTGTTTATCAATTGATAGTAAGTTTTCAAGACTTGTTTTCATTTTGTTGACCCCTTAAATTCGATATACCTTGCATTATACAATATATAGACTAAAAATGGCAAGAAAACTATTCAATAATGATTCTTTGCGATTTATCGTTTAAAACGTTACACTTGTAGTTATTAAACATATTTTATAGAAAGTGAGTTGATTAAATGTCATTTGATGGCGTTTTTACTCATGCAATGATTAGTGAACTAAGAACCAAACTAATCGGTGGTCGGGTCTCAAAAATATCACAACCCTACCCTAATGAGGTTATTATTACAATTCGTGCAAATAGAAAGAATCAACCCTTACTATTATCTGCACATTCAAGTTATGCTCGTGCACAAATTACAAATATTCCCTATTCAAATCCTAAAACACCAACTAATTTTACTATGATGCTTCGTAAATATTTAGAGAGCGGTCAACTTGTAGCAATTGATCAGATTGCTAATGATCGTATTATTAATTTTTCATTTTTAACTAGAAATGAACTTGGTGATGAACAACCTCTAATTTTAAGTTTAGAAATGATGGGACGTTATAGTAATTGTCTACTAATTAATCCAACTAATGATAAGGTTTTGGATACCATTAAACATATTAGTTCAGACCAAAATCGATATCGTATGCTAATACCTGGTGCAACCTATCGTCAGCCACCAGCTCAAGATAAATTAAATCCATTTACAGATACAACTGATACATTTAAAAAACTTTTATCCGAGTTTCCAAATAAGGAAGTCCTAGCGAAGGAACTTCAAAATAGCTATCAAGGTCTCGCTGGTCAATCTAGTTTAGATCTTGCAACTGCACTTCATACTAATGTTGAAGACCCTAGTGTCAGCTGGTCAACTTTCTTCACACAATTTGATACACCGACACCAACTATTTTATCTGGCAAACGTCTTGATTTTTCGGCCATTCCAAATAAAGAAATTGGTACTGGTCAAGAATTCGATTCATTAAGCGAAATGCTGGATACTTACTATCTCGATAAAGCAAATAAAGACCGCGTTCAACAACAAGGTAGCCATTTAATCCGCGTTGTTAAAAATGAGCTCAAAAAGAACCGTGGTAAACAAAAAAAATTAGAAAAAACTTTAAAAAATACTGAAACAGCGGATCAATTACGGGTCCAAGGTGAATTATTAACTACTTATCTTCACTTAGTTAAACAAGGAATGACAGAAGTTTCATTACCTAATTTCTATGATAATGAAAAAGAAATGACCATTCAATTATCCAATCAAATTTCACCTTCAAAAAATGCACAAAAATATTTTAAAAAATATCAAAAACAAAAGAATGCAGTTATATTTGTTAATGAGCAACTTCTCCTAAATAAAAAAGAAATTGCTTACTTAGAAGAAATTCAATCAGAAATCGAGTTAGCTGAACCTAAAGACTTACCAGATATTAAGGTTGAATTACAACAACAAGGTTTATTAAAAGAACAAAAATTGAATAAAAATAAAAAAGCAATTAAAATTAAAATAAGTAAACCAGATGAATATTATGCAACAGATGGAACCCTTATCTCTGTTGGTAAGAATAATCTTCAAAATGATCAACTAACCATGAAGACAGCCAATAAATCTGACATCTGGCTACATGCTAAAAACATTCCTGGTTCCCATGTAATTATTCACAGTTCTAATCCTAGTGATGAAACAGTCACAGAAGCGGCTAACTTAGCTGCTTATTTCTCAAAATATCGTCAATCAGCATCTGTTCCAGTAGATTATATCCAAGTTAAACGGATTAAAAAGCCCAATGGCTCAAAGCCAGGTTTTGTTGTCTACGAAGGTCAAAACTCAACCTTTATTACACCAGACTTACAAAAAATTATGGCTATGCGTCGTAAATAAAAAGTTTCAACTAAGAAATTATTCTTAGTTGAAACTTTTTTACTATAACCAATTACTTGGATTGATACGCCATTTATCCAATAATAATTTTTCATCAGAATTAATTTTTTCTTGTTCCTTAGCTACTTTAATAAGTGTTGAATAATTAGTTAATGTCTCAAAAGGTGTTTTAATATCAGCAAAATTTGTCGTACTTGCCGCTAGTTCATAACTAAAAATACCGATGACACCTAGAACATCAGCGCCTTCATTTTTTGCTGCATTAACTGCTTGAATAACACTTCCACCAGTTGAAATGAGATCATCAATTAAAATAGTTTTTTGTCCTTTGATTAATCGTCCTTCAATTTGTTGACCAGTACCATGATCTTTAGGCTTTGTTCTAACATAAATTAACGGTAAATTTAATTCATTAGCAATCCATGCTGCATGGGGTATTCCTGCAGTTGCCGTTCCTGCAATTACCTCTGTATCAGGATATTTTTCACGAATAATACCTGCTATGCCTTTAGCGATTCTAGTACGAATTTCAGGATAACTAATCGTTAACCGATTATCACAATAAATTGGACTTTTTAGTCCACTTGCCCAAATAAACGGCTTCTTTGGCGATAAAGTTACGGCACCAATCTCTAATAAATCACTGGCAACTGTCTCTGCTAAATTCATTTAAGCTTCCTCCCACATTTTTTTGATTGCTTGGTAAGCAGCAAACGGATCTACTGCTTGCGTTATTGATCGTCCGACAACGATGGCGCTACTTTGATTTCTTTTTGCAGCAGCTGGTGTCATTACTCTTTTTTGATCACTTACTGCCTGCCCTTCCAATCGTATTCCAGGTGTGACTGCCAAAAAGTTTTTGGAAGTTGCTTCCTTAATTATTTTAGCTTCTTGTGCTGAACAAACAACACCCGCTAATCCAGCTAATTCTGTTAACTTAGCGTAATTAACGACACTTTCAATTAATGGTCGTTCAACCAATTGTTCCGTTTCTAGTTGTTCTTGGCTGGTAGAAGTTAATTGTGTAATTGCGATTATTTTCGGCATTTTTATTGAGGAATTACCTTGGTCTAATCCATCTAATGCATATTTCATCATTTCAACGCCACCAGCCGCATGGACTGTTGTTAATGAAATACCTAGTCGACTTAAACTGGTCATAGTTTGCCGAACAGTATTTGGAATATCATGACATTTTAAATCAAGAAAAATGTCATGCCCCTGATCAATTAATTCTTCAACAAAACGAGTTCCTTCACTGTAAAACAATTCCATACCAACTTTAACAAATAGTTGTTCATCTTGAGGAAATAACTGTAAAAAATCTGTCGTTTGCATTCTATTCTGAAAATCTAAAGCAATGATAGGTCGATTAATCATTATCTACTCCCCTTAATTTTTATAGTGCTGCTACTGAAAATGACTGGCTTTCTAACGCTTGAATAAGTACATCAACAGTTTGTAAAGATGTAAACAATGGAATATGTTGCATTACTGATATTTTACGCGTTTGATAACCATATGATGCTTTATCGTGATCATCTGATAGTGTATCGATAACAAATTGAACGGTTCCAGTTTGTAACAAATTATTAATATCATCTAATTGTCGGTTAACGCTTAATGCCTCTGTACTGGTAAACGTTTTAATCTGATTATCTAAAAAGAAATCAACCATTTTTGGTAATGTTAAAACTTTGTAACCAAGTAAAACAAATCGTTGAACAAGTGGTAATATAGCATTTTTATTTTTGTCGTTAACATTTACTAATACGGAACCATTACCTGATAAACTAATATTAGCGGCTACTAATGCTTTGCAGAGTGCTTTAGAAAATGTTTGATCCGTTCCCATAACTTCCCCGGTTGATTTCATTTCTGGTCCTAGAAATGGATCAACATCATTCAATTTACTAAATGAGAACACAGGCGCTTTTACATGAACAGAACTAGATTCTGGGTATAAACCATCCTGGTAACCTTGTTCTTGCAAATCATAACCTAATATAATTTTAGTCGCTACCTGGGTCATTTTAATACCTGTTACTTTACTTAAAAATGGAACGGTACGACTGGCACGTGGATTAACTTCTAAAATATAAAGTTCATCTTGATGCACAATAAATTGAAGGTTCATTAATCCCACACATTTTAGTTCAAGTGCAATCTTTTTAGTTGCATTAACGATTTCTGCTTTAATCTTGTCTGATAGATGTTGTGATGGATATACAGCCATTGAGTCGCCTGAATGAATTCCAGCATGTTCAATATGCTCCATAATTCCTGGAATTAAGACAGAAACACCATCACAAATTGCATCTACTTCACACTCAATACCTTCAAGATAACTATCAATTAAGATTGGATGTTGTGGTGCGATTTTAACGTTATTTAGCAAATATAATTCGAGTTCAACCTGATTTTGAACAATCTCCATTGCACGTCCACCTAAAACATAGCTAGGTCTAACAAGAACGGGATAACCGATTTCTGTTGCTCGCTTAAGCACATCTTCTTGTGTTATTGCAGTCTTACCAATGGGTTGTTTTAATCCTAGATGCTTAATCGCTCGGTTGAATGACTCTCTATCCTCAGCACGATCCAAATTGTTAACAGACGTTCCTAATATTTTAATGCCATACTGTTGTAATCCCGCAGCAAGATTAATTGCTGTCTGTCCACCAAACTGAACGATTACACCTAAAGGTTTATCAACATCAATCACATTTAAAACATCTTCCAATGTTAATGGTTCAAAATATAATTTATCAGCGATTGAAAAATCAGTTGAAACGGTTTCTGGATTACTATTCATGATAATTGCTTCATATCCTGCGTCACGGATAGCTCTAACACAATGAACTGTTGCGTAATCAAATTCAACACCTTGACCAATTCTAATGGGACCAGAACCAATAACCATAATTGCTTGTTTTTTACTCTTTAAACTCTCATTCTCATGTTCGTACGTACTATAAAAGTATGGTGTGGCTGATTCAAATTCCGCAGCACAGGTATCAACCATTTTATAAACTGGAATAATATTATTTTCTATTCTAAACTTTCTAATATCCTCCGAAGTTTCGTGCCAAATATCAGCAATAACTTTATCACTAAAACCATGTTTTTTAGCTTCAATAAGGACGTCAATATCTTTAATATTGATACTTAGCGACATTTCAATTTCGACTATGTGTTTTAATTTATCCAAAAAGACTAAATTTATTTTTGTTAGTTTTTCAATTTCTTCAATTGTGTACCCGCGACGTATTGCTTCTGTTAAATAAAACAATCTCTGGTCAGTTGCATTAACCAACTGGTTTTCAAGTTGGGAGTCAGTTGCATTTTGAGCATTATCTAAGCACAAGTAATCTTCATCAATTTCTAAAGATCGAACTGCTTTTAACAAGCTTTCTTCCATATTACGACCAATTGCCATAACCTCACCAGTTGCCTTCATTTGCGTTCCAAGTGAACGATTTGCTCGATTGAACTTATCAAATGGCCAACGTGGTATTTTAGCAACAACGTAGTCCAATGCTGGTTCGAATTCAGCAAAAGTTGTTTTAGTCACTGGATTTAAAATCTCATCTAAATTCAATCCAACTGCTATTTTGGCAGCTATCTTCGCAATTGGGTATCCCGTTGCTTTTGAAGCTAATGCTGATGAACGACTTACACGCGGATTAACTTCTATAATATTATATTTAAAACTATGAGGATCTAGAGCAAGTTGTACATTACAACCACCTTCTATTTTTAAGGCCCTAATTAATTTCAAGGATACGTCTCGTAACATCTGATACTCTCTATCAGATAAGGTTTGAGTTGGTGCAAAGACAATAGAGTCTCCTGTATGAATACCAACAGGATCAAAATTTTCCATGCTACAAACAACAATTGCATTATCAGCGTGGTCTCGCATAACCTCAAATTCAATTTCCTTGTATCCTGCAATACTCTTTTCTATCAAGCATTGTGTTGTTGGTGATAGCTCTAATCCATTAACAACCGTTTTACTAAGTTCTTCAGCTGTTTTACATAGACCACCACCAGTCCCACCCATTGTAAATGCAGGTCTAACAATAACTGGGTATCCTGCAATATCTGCAAATTCTAGCGCACTCTCTAAGGTTTCAACAGTTAGTGATTCCGGAACGGGTTCATTTAACTCTTGCATTAATTGTTTAAATTGTTCACGATCTTCAGCTTGATCAATTGATTTTAATTTAGTACCTAATAATTCAATGTTTAATTCATCTAATATACCTGATTGAGACAATTCCATAGCTAAATTAAGGCCAATTTGACCACCTAAAGTTGGTACAATGGCATCTGGATACTCTTTACGTAAAATACCTGAAACTGATTCTACCGTTAAAGGTTCAATGTACACTTCGTCTGCAACTTCTTTATCCGTCATAATTGTAGCTGGATTGGAATTCACTAAAACAACTTCGTAACCCTCTTCTTTTAAAGATAAACAAGCTTGTGTACCAGAATAATCAAACTCTGCGGCCTGACCAATAATAATAGGACCAGATCCAAGAACCATTATTTTATGGATATCATTTCTCTTAGGCATATTTATTTTCTCCCAACTCGGTTTATCATTTCAATAAATTCATCAAATAAATAATCTGCATCATGTGGACCAGGCGCAGCATCCGGATGAAATTGGACACTAAATGCTGGATCAGTTTTATGTTTAATTCCTTCAACAGACTCGTCATTAATTTCACGATGTGTCACTATCAGTTTATCTGAATCGATAGAATCGCTATCCACCGCAAATCCATGATTTTGTGAGGTGAAATCAATTCGTCCAGTTGCAATTTCTCTAACCGGATGATTAAATCCACGATGTCCGAATTTCATTTTATATGTATCTGCACCGTTTGCTAGTGCTAGTAACTGATGTCCTAAACAAATACCAAAAATCGGAAATTTAGGTTGTATCATTTTGATCATCTCAACAACCTCCGGTAAAGTTTTGGGATCCCCTGGCCCATTCGATAATAGGACACCATCAGGTTGTAAATCAGATATTTGTTTTGCAGTTGCATTATACGGTAAAACAATTACGTTGCAATCACGCTTAGATAACTCTCGCAAAATACTGTGCTTTAACCCAAAATCGACTAATACAATGTTTAATTTTGTTCCAGGATTAGGATAGGGTTTAATCGTTGAAACTTGTTGGACGATATTTTGGTTGAGTACAGTTGCACTCATTGCATCAAAGGCATGATTTAAATCAGCATCGGAATCAATAATGCTTCCTTTCATCGTTCCTACATTTCGTAATTTCTTTGTTAATTCGCGTGTATCAATGCCATATATTCCAGGAATATCCTTCTGTTTTAAAAATTCATCTAAGGTTAATTGTTGACGCCAATTGCTAGAAACCCTAGCAACATTATTAACGATAACGCCCTTGCATGAAGGTTCTATTGATTCATAATCATCCAAATTAACACCATAATTACCAATAATAGGATTAGTAAACGTGATAATTTGATTACTGAATGATTGATCTGTAATCGTTTCTTGGTACCCTGTCATTCCAGTCGTAAAAACGACTTCGCCAGTAGTTGAGGCCATTGCTCCAAAACTAAATCCTTTAAAAATACTTCCGTCTTCTAAAATTAAGAATCGTTTCATGATTTACTCAACCTTTCGACTATCATATTTGATTTCACCGCTAACTAGCGTTAACATTGTTTTCCCATAAATTTTTTGCCCTGTAAAAGGACTATTTTTACCTTTTGAGACATAATCTGCTTCATTAATTGTTTGCTCATTTTTGATATCAAAAATTGCAATATCTGCTACTGAACCAGGCTCAAACGTACCACCATTTAGATTAAACTGTTTGGCTGGCGCTTCACTCATTAGAACAATAAGTTGGGCTAATGTTAAAATCCCTGTTTTAACCATTCTTGTATATAACAACGGAAAGGCCGTTTCACTTCCAGTTATACCAAAAGCGGCATTAAGCATGCTACCGCGTTTTTCATCTTCACTATGTGGTGCATGATCTGTCGCAATCATATCGATTGTGCCATCTAATAATCCCTCGATCAAAGCTAGGCGATCTTCTTCAGTTCGTAATGGGGGGTTCATTTTAAAATTACCATTATCCATATGAATGTCTGAATCCGTTAATAATAAATGATGTGGTGAAACTTCACAGGAAACATTAATTCCATGACTCTTAGCAAGTCGAATTAATTCCACACTTTCTTTTGTAGAAACGTGACACATATGATAGTGAACACCCGTTTTTTGTGCAAGCATTAAATCTCGGGCTAATTGTGATGATTCTACAACCCCCATAATACCAGGTAGCCCTAGATTTTTTGCACGAACACCTTCGTTCATGACGCCACCAAATAATAATGAGTTATCTTCAACATGAGAGACAAGTGGTAAATTAACCTTTACTGCTTCTTTCATTGCAAGATACATTGTTCCAGCTGTCTGAATACCTGAGCCATCATTTGTAAAGGCGAATGCCCCGGCTTTTTTTAATTCTCCAAAATTTACTAATTCTTCAGAAGTTCTACCTTTGGTAATTGCAGCATATTGGGAAATATGTACTTGTCCGTCTTTTTGATTACGTCGCTTTATTTCAGCAAAATGTTCTAACGTATCAGGAACAGGATCTAAATTAGGCATGGCTCCTACTGTGGTAAAACCACCTCGGGCAGCGGCCTGACTTCCTGTCTTAATCGTCTCTTTGTATTCAAATCCAGGTTCCCTGTAATGGACATGAACGTCAATTAACCCGGGTACAACAATTAAATGTTCTGCATCAATAACTAAATCAACATTTAACAGTTCATCAGCTAAATTAGTGCCAATTGCTTTAATTTTGTCGTCTTCAATCAAGATATCTTGTTGGCTAAAACTATGATTCAAAAAAACGGTTCCGTTTTTAATTAATTTCTTCATGCTCTATTAGCCTCCATTAAATGACGTCCGTTAATGACAGCTTCTAAAATGGCCATTCTAACAAATACCCCATTCGTCATTTGTTTTACAAATCGTGATTGTTCACATTCAACTAATTCACTGGCTAATTCTACATCTCTATTAATCGGACCCGGATGCATAATAATTGTTTGTTTTTTTAATTTTTTACCGCGTTCAATACTTAATCCAAATTTTTCATGATAATTCTTTTTCGAAAATTTACTATCATCCGTATGACGCTCATGTTGGACACGTAGCATCATCATAACATCAACTTCACCAACTAATTCGTCCATTTCTAAATACTGACCGTATGCTTCAAATTCTTCAGAAAACCATTCCTTTGGACCTGAAAAGTATAATGAAGCACCTAATTTTTTTAATAATTGCATATTACTTTTAGCAACTCTCGAATTAGTTAAATCTCCTACAATTGCAACTTTTAAGTCTTTAAATGTCCCAAACTCTTCTTTAATCGTCATCATATCGAGTAAACATTGTGAAGGATGTTGTCCACTCCCATCTCCACCATTGATAATACCAACTCCCAAATCATTATCACCAATTAATTGTTGATAATATTCATTCTCAGGATGGCGGATAACTGCGATTTGAGTCCCAATAGCACCCATTGTTAAAACAGTATCGTATAAAGTTTCACCTTTACTGAGTGCACTAATACTTGGATTAAATGAGACAATGTTTAATTTCATACGTTGCTCAGCTACTTCAAAGCTACTATGTGTTCTGGTACTATTTTCAAAAAATAAATTTGTTGTAAAGATAGGATGTTTTAAGTTAAATAATGACGGATTTCGTTTAAACTTTTCAGCTCTTTCAATTAATGCTTCAACTTCTTCTGTAGATAGATCCTCGATTGATACTAAATGTTGTAACTGAACTAAATTTGTCTTTTTATCTAACAAAATATCATCTCCTATTATTTTTCGCTTTTAGCTTCTTTAGGTAAAATAAGGTTTAGTGCAATACCTACTACTGTTGCAAGTGCAATACTTGTTAATTGTAAATCGCCTACTTTTAAGTACATGCCACCAATTCCTAACACTAGGATACTGGCAGTAATCATCAGATTATGCTTTTTATCATAATCAATTTGATTATCGATTAAGATTCTTAACCCACTTGAAGCAATAACACCAAAGAGTAGAAAACTAATACCACCAATAACTGGTCCTGGAATACTTTGAATCAAAGCACTAATTTTTCCAACGAAACTAAAGACAATGGCGAAGAATGCGGCGCCACCAATCACCCAAATACTATGAACCTTAGTCATGGCTAAAACACCAATATTTTCACCGTACGAAGTTGTTGGAGGACCTCCAACAAATCCAGCAATAATTGATGATACACCATCACCGAAAAGGGTTCTATTTAGTCCAGGATCCTTGAAAAAGTTTCTTTTCGTTAATTTATTTAAAACCATTATATGACCCATATGCTCAGTCATTGTGACAAATGCGATTGGTGCCATACCAATAATGGCGCTCCAATAAATTTTAGGTTGGTAATTTATAAATGCAACATCGAATGCAGGTAATGTAAGCCAATTTGCCTTTTCTACCGTAGAAAAATCAACGATTCCACATAAGACGGCCATAATGTAGCCACAGACAATTCCTAATAAAATGGGAATTAAACTAATGAATCCTTTAAGATACATATTGAAAAATATTGTAATGGCCAGGGTGAAGATTGCGACCCAAACATATTTAATATCATAAGTACCCGATTTTAACATCGCGTTACTTGCTGCTGTTGTTGCCATAGATAATCCGATGACCATGACAACTGGCCCCACGACAACTGGTGGTAAAATACGATCAAGCCAACCTGAACCAACTTTTCCGATAATAATTGAAACAATCAGATAAACTAATCCAGCTGCAATCGTTCCTTGAGCAACCGCCGGATAACCGGATGTTTTCATTAACATTTGCATAACCGCAATAAAAGCAAAACTTGAACCAAGGTAAGCTGGAATTTTACCATTTGTAATTCCGATATAAACCAAAGTACCTACACCTGAACTAAATAAAGCAATACTTGGGTTCAAACCGACTAGAATAGGTACTAAAACTGTTGCTCCAAACATCGTGAACAAATGTTGAATTGATAATCCCATCCATTGCCCAAATGATGGTCTATCATGGATATCAAGTACAGCATCATCATTTCTAAACTTTTCTTTCATTTTCTCATTTCCTTTCTATATAAAAAACGCACCTCTATAGAGAGATGCGTTCGAAGTTGAAATCTAGTTTGGGCCTACGTTATTCCCTAATAGATTTCTAAATCGTTTGCTCTCTCTGGAACATCTTAACGATTTATTATTTAATTCTTTCAATTTCAATTGAGTCTTTGCCATCAATTTCTTCTACTGAAACTGATACTTGTTCATCTGACGAGGTAGGAATATTTTTCCCAACATAATCAGCTCTTATTGGTAATTCTCTATGGCCTCGATCAACAAGAACGGCTAAATTAATAGTTTGAGGTCTTCCTTGATCCATTAAAGCATCAAGTGCAGCTCTAATTGTACGTCCAGTATATAAAACATCATCAATTAATATAACTTGCTTACCTGTAATATCAAAATCAATTTGTTCACCTTGCGTATTAACAGTTGGTTCATTACCTAAACTTGCATCATGTCGGTCATCACGATAAAGTGCAATATCTAGTGAACCCACTGAAACATCAGCACCTTCAAGTTGTTTTAAGCGATCCGCAATTCGTCTTGCTAAATAGATGCCTCTTGTTTTGATTCCAATCAGTACCAGATTATCAATACCTTTATTCTTTTCAATAATTTCGTATGTCATTCTGGTTAAAGCACGTTTCATACCTAACGAATCTACTACTTCTTTTGCCATCTAGTATTCCTCCTTTTTTCCAATAAAAAAGCCCCCTAATCTAAAAATACTTAGACTAAGAGGCAGACTTCTAGAAAAGAAATCTATTCGCACATTACCTTTTAGTCTCACAGGACTATTTTAAAGGAACTTTATTGATTTTCATGTTACCTGATAGCGTTTGTTTTGTCAAGATAATCCAGCGTACTTTTAAAAATAGGTGGGATTGGTACTTCAAAAATAAGCTCTTTACCCGTTGTTGGATGCTTAAATCCAAGCTTAGCTGCATGTAAAAATTGACCATGCCCTTTAATTGTTTTACGTGACCCATATAAGGGATCACCTACAACTGGGTGCCCAATATATTGCATGTGAACACGAATTTGATGTGTACGACCTGTTTCTAACTGACACTTAATAAGTGAGTAGTTTTCATAATTTTTTTCCACTTTAAAATGTGTCACTGCTGGACGTCCATCTTTAACAACCGCTTGCTTCATACGATCTTTTGGTGAACGACCGAGTGGTGCTTTAATAATTCCTGATTCTTCTTTAATCGGTTGGTGTACTAAAGCAATATATTCACGAATATTCGTTTTTGCTTTCAATTGAGCAGCTAATGATTGATGTGCTTTATCATTTTTAGCAACCATTAAAAGTCCAGAAGTATCCTTATCAATTCGATGAACAATTCCTGGTCTAAAGGCACCATTAATTGTTGATAAAGGACTATGGAATAATAATGCATTAACTAATGTACCATCTGCATGCCCCGGTGATGGATGAACAACCATACCTTGCGGTTTATTCACAACAATAACATCATCATCTTCATAAACAATGTCTAATGGGATATCTTGTGGTATTAAATCTAACTCAACTGGTTCAGGTTCTACTAAATTAATTTTATCTCCTGGTTGGACGGCATATTTAGTCTTTTCTGTTTTACCATTAACTAAAATATCGCCACTTTCAATCCAGCGTTGTACTTTTGATCTAGATATTTCAGGCATTAACTTCGCAATAACCTTATCGAGACGTCCTGTCTCATCTTGAATTACTAATTCTGTCATTTATCGTCTTCCTTTAAAACAATTATTAATAAAATGATAACGCCAACTGTTAACGCAGTATCCGCCACGTTAAAAATTGGAAAGTTAACAAAATCTGTTTGAAACATATCAACAACATAACCAAATCTCAATCGATCAATAAAGTTGCCTAATGTTCCAGCAATCATCAATGTAATGCTGAACTTATAGCCCATGTTTGTTCTATATTTATAAAAGTAATAAATCATTAATCCTAATGCTAAAACAGAAACAATAAAAAAGAACCATTGTTTTCCAGCCAGTAAACTCCAAGCTGCACCATCGTTTCTAATATTAGCAATCGATAAAAAATTAGGTATAACTGTTTGACTCGTGTTCAACGCAATATTAGCTGAAACCACGTATTTCACTACTTGATCTACAACTAAAATAATTATTGCTAATAATGCATATAAAATCATATTAAATCCTCTTAATTCTTAATTAATATAACCCTGAAATTAGGCCATTATCGTCAATATCCATATGATTTGCAGCTGGATCTTTAGGTAATCCAGGCATCGTTAGGACATTTCCAGTTAGTGCAACTAAGAAACGCGATCCTAATTTAGGATTAAATTCACGTATATGAATTGTAAATTCCGTAGGTGCTCCTAACAGTTTAGCATTATCTGACAATGAATACTGTGTTTTTGCCATACAAATAGGTAATTTATCCCATCCCAATTCTTTAAACTGACGTAATTGCTGTTTTGCTTTAGGTGCATATTCAACTTTAGCGCCACCATAAATCGTTTTAACAATTTTTTCAATTTTAGTTTCAGCAGAATCATCAGCCTCGTACAATGCTTTAAATTCATGAATCTCATTCGTTGTTTCAATCACCTTTTTTGCTAAATCAAGAGCACCGGCACCACCTTGTCCCCAAACATCTGCAGGTATAGCGGAAACACCAATTTCAGAGGTAAGTTCAATCAAAGTTTGGACTTCAAGATCTGTATCAGCAGTAAACTTGTTAATAGCAACAACAACTGGAATGCCATAACGCTGCATACTTTCAACATGCTTCTTTAAATTAACAAATCCTGCTTTTAAAGCAGCAACATTTTCAGTATTCAATTCAGTTTTAGCAACTCCGCCATGCATTTTCAAAGCGCGGATTGTAGCAACAAGAACAATTGTATCAGGTGTCTTACCTAAGATTGGTGTTTTGATATCAAGAAATTTTTCAGCACCTAAGTCAGCCCCAAATCCCGCTTCCGTAATTGCATAGTCGCCCAATTGTAAGGCAGTTTGTGTTGCAAGAACACTATTACAGCCATGTGCGATATTAGCAAAAGGTCCGCCGTGAATAATGGCAGGTGTATGCTCTAAAGTCTGAACTAAATTAGGTTTAATTGCATCTTTTAATAACAAACTAATTGCACCAGTTACACCTAAATCAGCAACTGTAATTGGTTTTTTATCTATATTGTATGCTACAACAATATCACTGATTCTTGATTTTAGATCTTTAATATCTTTTGACAAACACAAAATAGCCATTAATTCACTGGCAACTGTAATATCAAATCCATCTTCTCTAGGTATCCCTTGCATTGGGCCACCAAGGCCTACTACAACATGGCGTAATGCACGATCGTTAATATCAAGTACTCGTTTCCAAATGATACGTCTTTGATCAATTTTTAAATCGTTACCTTGCTGAATATGATTATCAATCAAAGCAGCAAGTGTATTATTTGCAGTTGTTAAAGCATGCATATCACCTGTAAAGTGTAAATTAATATCTTCCATTGGGACAACTTGAGAATAACCACCACCAGTTGCGCCACCCTTCATCCCCATAACAGGACCTAAAGAAGGTTCTCTGAGAGCAATCATAACTTTCTCATTCAAACGATGCATAGCATCCCCTAAACCAACTGTTACGGTTGATTTACCTTCTCCAGCTGGAGTGGGACTAATTGCTGTAACGAGAATTAACTTAGAATTTTTATTTTTAGGTAAATCTAAAGGTAAGTTTATTTTTGCCTTAAAATTACCATATGGTTCAATATCAGTTTTTTTCAAACCAATCTCGTTAGCTACTTCTTCGATTGGTTTCATCACGTTTTTTTGTGCAATTTCTATATCGTTCAAATTGATCATCCCTTCATATTAAGTTCTTTTAAGTATAACTGAGAAAACTGCGATTGTCATTAGTTGCACTACTGGTTAAAGTTACCTATACTGTAGAAGTACTTAAACTTTACGACCAATTTTGGGAGGCGTTTGATATGGAATCTGGCATTGTTGAATGGTTTAGCGCACAAAAAGGTTATGGATTCATTGCTTATGGTGATGAAAAAGAGATATTTGTCCATTATACCGCTATACAATCTGACGCATTTAAAGTACTTGGAACTGGTCAAAATGTAACATTTGAAATTAAAGAAGGTAGCCGTGGTTTACAGGCCGCAAATGTTTCAATTGTCACTAATTAATCTGTCATAAACTCATAAAACGTTCATGCTTACTTGTACTATAAGTAAACATGAACGTTTTTTTATTTTAGATTCGCCCTATAACCAATATCCATTCTGTAAAATGTTTTGTGTGCTTCAAAATCAGCAATTAACTGATAAAGTTTCTGTTGTGCATCTGCCATGTCTACGCCTGATTCATGCATAATATAAATGCGTCCACCTGCACTAACTAATTTCTTATCAACTAATTTTACACCTGCAAAATCAATTCTGTTGGAAAGTGACTTAAAGTCACTTAAATTGGGTAATGTAATATTTTTTTCAGGATTTTCTGGATACCCATCAGCGGCAATAACGACACCTAGAGTGATTCCCTCTGTTTCCCATTGTAAAGATGGACTTTCATGCTGCAATAATTTTGAAATAACTAATGCAAAATCCGTTTTTAATCTTGGTAATACGACTTCAGTTTCGGGGTCGCCAAACCGAACATTGTATTCAATTACTTTTGGACCGTCTTTAGTTAAAATTACTCCCACATATAAAATACCTGTGAATGGAATACCACGTTTCATCATTTCATCCGCTGTTGGCTGAACAATTTTTTCAATTGATTCCGTAACAACATCTTCTGAAATTTGTGGAACTGGACAATATGCGCCCATTCCGCCGGTATTAGGACCATTATCTCCCTCAAATGCCCGTTTATGGTCTTGAGAAATTGGCATCGGATAAACTTTATCTCGATCAATAAATGCCATCAATGAAAATTCTTCACCCTCAAGGTACTCTTCAATTAATACTTCTGTTGTATTAAATTGTTGTTGGACTAAAAATGAACGCAAAGCATCAGTTGCTTCTGATAGATCTTGAGCAATAATAACGCCCTTACCACCAGCTAATCCATTTGCTTTAATAACTATTGGGAATGATTGGTGCGTCATATAATCTAATGCAGTCTGGTAATCGGTAAATGTCTGATAGTTAGCTGTCGGGATATTGGCTGACGCCATAACTTGTTTCGCAAATTCCTTTGACCCCTCTAACTGGGCAGCGGCTTTTGAAGGCCCATATATAACTAGGTTTTCTTCACGAAAAAAATCAGTTATGCCATCTATCAGTGGAATTTCTGGTCCAACAAAAGTCCAATCAATGTCATTTTCACGGACAAAGGTTGTCATGCCAATCCAATTAGTGATATCAATACCCACAGATTTAATCCCGTTGTTATTCATCCCAGGGTTTCCGGGTAAACAGTAAACATCTGAGACAGTATCACTTTCAATAAATTTACGTGCGATGGCATGTTCACGTCCGCCAGAACCAATAACTAAAATTTTCATTATTTAAAATAATCCTTTCATAGGTTAAAAAGATAGACTCATTTTAACAATTTAATGTTTGAAATGACGACGGCCACTAAATACCATAGCAATATTTTTGCGATTAGCCATATCAATTGACTCTTGGTCTTTAATTGACCCTCCCGGTTGAATAATTGCCGTAATACCATGATCAGCAGCATATTCAACACTATCATCCATTGGGAAGTAAGCATCTGAAGCTAAGACAAATGGTTCTACCATCCCATGTTCTAGTGCTTGCTCTAACGCAATTTTAACCGATCCGACACGGTTCATTTGACCCGCACCAATTCCAAGTGTTTGATCCTTAGTTGCAATTACAATCGCATTACTCTTAACATGCTTCACAATTCTTTGAGCGAATAATATTGCTTCTTTTTCATCACTTGTTGGTAATTTTTCAGTTACCGTTTTTAATTCTTCCATTTGGTCAATGACTTGATCACGTTCTTGAACAAGTAAGCCACCCATCACTGAGACATATTCATATTTATCAGCTTGGTCCTTTTGACTGAAATCAATTGTCATAACACGAAGATTTTTCTTCTTAGCTAAAATATCATATGCAGCATCTGTGAAGTTTGGTGCGATAATAATTTCAAGGAATAAATGATGTAATTCAGTTGCTGTTTCTAAATCAACTTCACGATTTAAGGCAATAATGCCTCCGAAAATTGACGTTTTATCAGCATCAAATGCTTTTTTCCATGCAGCATTAATCGTTTCTCCAGTACCAACCCCACAAGGATTCATATGTTTCATCGCAACGACAGCAGGTTGCTTAAATTCTGAGACAACTTTTAAAGCAGCGTCGGCATCTTTAATATTGTTATACGATAACTCTTTACCATGTAATTGTTTAGCGGCAGCAATCGAAAAAGCATTTGGTAAAGCTGATTGATAGAAAGCCGCTTTTTGATGTGCATTTTCACCATAACGCATTCCTTGTTTGAAATCATATGTTAATGACAATTTTTCAGGAAATTCAATTTCTAATTCTTTTGTTAAATAAGATGATATTAAAGTATCATATGCAGCCGTGTGTCTAAACGCTTTAGCTGCTAATTGTCGACGAAACTGATTATCCATTTTATCATCATCGAGTTTATCTAAAACAGACGGATAATCAGCTTTATCGACAACAACATAAACAGATTCAAAATTTTTGGCAGCAGAACGCAACATTGAAGGCCCACCAATATCGATTTGCTCAATAGCTTCTGACTCAGTAATACCAGGTTTTTCAATCGTTTCTTTAAAGGGATATAAGTTTACACAAACTAAATCGATTAAGGCAATATGTTCTTCTTCTAATTTAGCCATATGAGCTGGATTGTCACGCCTTGCTAATAACCCACCATGAATCATTGGGTGTAATGTTTTAACTCGTCCATCAAGCATTTCTGGAAAGTGAGTCACATCTTCAATTCTAATTACAGCGATATCGGCATCCTTTAAAATATTAAACGTACCACCAGTTGAAATAATTTCAAATCCACGTTTGATTAATCCCTGAGCGAAGTCTGCAACACCAGTTTTATCAGATACACTTATCAAAGCTCTTTTCATCTTATTAATCTCCCTTTTTATTGTTTAATAAATTTAGAATCACCTTTGGATATAGTTGGTGTTCAACATCATGAATCTTACTTTCCAATTGTTCAAGTGTTTCATTTGGTAAAATAGGAATACTTTGTTGCGCTATAATTGGCCCCGTATCAACACCTTCGTCAATGTAGTGTATCGTCACACCAGTTACACTAACACCTGCCTTATACGCATCCTCAATTCCATGAATACCTGGAAAAAGGGGTAACATTGCGGGATGAATATTAATAATTTCCATCGGATACTTACTCAATAATGTACTTGTAATCACACGCATATAACCCGCCAATAAAATGGTGTCGATTTGATACTTAGCTAATTCATTAACAATCACTTGTTCATAATGACTACGATTTTCAAAGTCTTTAGGTTGAATAATAAAGGTTGGAATTCCTCTACGTGCTGCCTTTTTAATGACAGCCGCTTTTGGTCGATCACAAACTAAAACTTCAATTTCTAATCCTGCATCTTTTAATGCCTGATTATCTGCAATAAATTCAAAATTAGAACCGGTCCCTGATGCAAAAATTGCTACTTTGACCATTTTATTTACCTACCAATTCGACCGTTTGATCAGTATTTTTAATTTCTATACTGCCTATTTCATAAGCGTGTACAGTTTCTTTATTTAATTGTGTCAGCACCTGTTCAACGTTAGCTTTATCAACAGCCAAAACCATTCCAATACCCATATTAAAAATTTCATACATCTCTGAATGGGGTATCTCACCGTATCTAGAGATGGCATCAAAAATTGGTAGTACTGGCCATAATCCTAGATTAATTGTTGCTTTTAGCCCTTCTGGTAACATTCTTGGTATATTTTCAATAAAGCCACCACCTGTAATATGTGCTGCGCCTTTAATCAAATTATCTTGAAATAAAGGAATCAGATCATCTACATAAATTTTTGTTGGTGTCATTAATATTTCAGCAAGTGATTCATTAGGTATTTCTGGTAAAGCTTCATCTAAATTAAAAGCCATGTCTTCAAGAAATATCTTTCTAACAAGTGAGAATCCATTTGAATGAATACCGGTTGACGAAATTCCAATTAAAATGTCATTTTCTTGAATTGAATGACCATCTATTAATTGACTTTTTTCAACAACACCAACCGCAAATCCGGCCATATCATAATGTGTTTTTTGATACATCCCTGGCATTTCAGCTGTTTCACCACCAATAAGATTCATATGTGCTGTTTGACATCCTTTAATTACCCCAGAAATAATACTTTCAATTTTTTGAGGTTCAGTTTTGCCAGTCGCTAAGTAGTCCAAAAAGTATAGAGGCGTTGCACCCTGAGCAACAATGTCATTAACACACATAGCCACACAATCAATCCCAATTGTGTCATGTCGATTTGTTTCAAAGGCAACCATCAATTTGGTGCCAACGCCATCAGTACCTGAAACCATAAGTGGCTCTATAATACCTAATCGACTGAGATCAAAGAGTCCTCCAAATCCACCAACTGAACTTGTTTCATTTACCAGTGACATTTGTTTATTAATTCGATTAACGACGTCATACCCTGCATTCACATCAACACCCGATTTTTGATAAGCATTTACCATTTTGAAGTCCTCACTTTTCTGTCGTTAAGTTTGCTAAATACTCATCCTCGTAATCATATAATGGCGTTGGATAATCACCATTAAAGTAAGCCATACATAGTCCTGAATATGGGGCATCTAAATTCAAACCAATTGAAGCAATTAATCCAGCTTCACTTAGAAATGCTAATGAGTCTGCCCCAATAATAGCCTTCATTTCTTCAATTGATTTATTTGCGGCAATTAATTCAGATTGCTTTTGAATATCAATCCCATAAAAACAAGGGTATTTAAGAGGTGGTGACGCAATTCGCAAATGAACTTCAGCAGCTCCAGCTTCTTTTAACAATCTAACAATGTGTTTACTCGTTGTCCCCCGAACAATTGAATCATCGACTAAAATAATCTTTTTACCCTTAACCACGCTTTTAACAGCTGATAATTTCATTCGCACCCCTTGTTCTCTAAGTCTTTGGGTGGGTTGAATAAAGGTCCGGCCAATATATTGATTTTTAACTAATCCCATTTCATAAGGAATGCCACTTTCTTCTGCATAACCACTAGCTGCAGACAATGAGGAATTTGGTACACCAATAACCATATCTGCATCAATACCCGTTTCTCGTGCTAGTTTGCGACCCATTCTTTTACGAGCAGAATGGACATTAATCCCACAAATATCCGAATCCGGTCTTGCAAAATAAATATATTCCATTGAACAAATTGACATTTTAGTTTCAGTTGTATAAACGTCAATTGATAGCCCTTCGTCAGTAATAGTGACGATTTCACCAGGGTTCACATCGCGAACGAATTCTGCCCCAACAGAATCTAAAGCACAGGTTTCACTTGCAACGACGTAAGCACCATTTACCATTTGACCAATAGATAGTGGTCTAAATCCATTTGGATCAAGTGCCGCAATCATGTAGTTTGACGTCATTAATAAGTAAGCAAACCCACCATGTACTTGATTTAATGCGTCTTTAACCTGTTCATGCAAAGTGTCTTGTGATGAACGACGAATTAAGTGCATCAAAACCTCTGAATCCGAACTTGATTTGAAAATAGCCCCATCTTGCTCTAACTCATTTCTAAGCGTTACCGCATTAGTTAAATTACCATTATGGGCTAAGGCAAACTGTGTATCGTAAAAATCAAATAAAAATGGCTGAATGTTATCAATTCCGTTACTACCGGCCGTTGCATAACGTACATGTCCAATAGCTGCATTACCGGTTAATTTTTTTATTTTTTCAGGATTTCTAAAAACATCTGATAGTAATCCTAATCCTCTATAACCAATTAGTTTACCTTCATCATTTGATACAATTCCTGCACCTTCTTGGCCGCGATGTTGTAAACTATGCAGACCAAAATAGGTAATCTGATTTGCATCTTCATTTCCCCAAACACCAAAAACACCACATTCTTCATTTAAACTTCTTATTTCATTAGGCACGGAATTGCATCCTCCCAAACTTGTTTGGCTTCAGAAGTTGTAAGAGTTATCTTACTCCCTTTTGTCGTCACGTTAATTAATTGGTCTGCTGTAACACAGCCAATTTTTTCAGCAGTTTGATTCATTAAATTTTCAAAATCTGTCTTATTTTCTGATTTAATCGATAAAATGAATCGCGATTGTGATTCTGAGAAAAGTTGTGCATCTGTCATATTTACATTAATATCAATACCTAAATCGTTTTTAAATACGGATTCACTTAAAGCAACGGCTAGACCACCTTCAGATAAATCATGTGCACTTTCGACTAAACCAGATTCGATAGCTTCTAAAACAAACGCTTGGTTACTTTGTTCAGTCTTTAAATCAAAATGTTTAATATCTCCGGAAATCTCGTTAGTAGTCATTTTCTGAATTTCTGAACCATTAAAATCATTATAAGTTGTACCCACTAAATAAATTAAATCATTAGCATGTTTAAAATCTTGCGTTGTTATATTTTTAACATCTTTAATTAAACCAACCATTCCAATCATTGGCGTTGGATAAATGGCTTGTTCATTAAATTCATTATATAAAGAGACATTACCAGAAATAACAGGTGTATTAAATAAGTCACATGCTTCAGAAATACCGATAGCACTTTGATCAAATTCCCAAAAAATTTCTGGATTTTCAGGACGTCCATAATTTAAGCAATCTGTAATAGCGAGTGGTTGTCCACCAGATGCAACTATGTTACGCGCTGCTTCAGAAACAGCAATTTGACCACCAACCTTAGGATTCAAGTAAATATAACGCGCATTACAATCTGTTGTCATTGCGAGTGCCTTATTAGTTTCTCTAATTCGAATAACACCTGCATCACTACCAGGTCTAACCACTGTATTGACTTTAACTTGAGAATCGTACGTTTCGTACAATGATTTTTTGGATGCGATTGTTGGTTGTTGTAACAAATCTAACCAAGTTTGCTTCGTATTTTCTATTTCAGGTATAAAATCAGACTGCGCTTTAAATTTGCTGATTCTTGCAGGTTCTTTTTGTTCCTTATGATAGACTGGTGCATCACTTGCTAAAGAATCAACGGGAATATTAGCAACAATTTTTCCCTCATGTATTAAAACATAATCCGTATTTTCTGTTACATACCCGATATTAACGGCTTCTAAATCATATTTTTTAAATAAATTGATAACTTTAGTTTCAAATTCAGGTTTAATACAAAGAACCATCCGTTCTTGAGATTCAGATAACATCATTTCGTAAGCAGACATATTAGTTTCACGTTGTGGAACGTTATCTAAATCAAGTACCATCCCTGATTTAGCTTTCGAGGCCATTTCAGCAGTTGACGAAACTAATCCAGCAGCTCCCATATCTTGAATACCAACTAACCAGTCTGGATGATCTAGAATAAGTTCGAGACAAGCATCCATTAATAATTTTTCCATGAATGGATCACCAACTTGAACAGCTGAACGCTGTGTTTCTTTATCATCAGCAAATTCATCAGAAGCAAACGTTGCCCCATGAATACCATCACGACCCGTTTTAGCACCAACATAAATAACTAGATTTCCATCACCTTTTGCCTGGCCTTTTTGAATATTTTTATGATCAATCAGTCCAACACACATTGCATTTACTAGTGGGTTACCCTCATAACAAGGATCAAATCCTATTTCTCCACCAACAGTTGGAATACCAATACAGTTACCGTATCCTCCGATACCAGCTACAATTTCTGAAACAAGATACTTAGTGTGCTCATTATCTAGTTCACCGAAACGTAAACTGTCAAGAAGTGCAATAGGTGTTGCCCCCATTGAAAAAATATCTCTGATAATACCGCCGACACCTGTTGCGGCACCTTCATAGGGTTCAACAGCTGAGGGATGATTATGGCTTTCAGCTTTAAATACAACTGCTTTACCATCACCAATATCAATAACACCAGCACCTTCTCCAGGTCCTTGTAAAACTTGCGGCCCAGAATTTGGAAAATGTTTTAAAACGGGGCGGGAATTTTTGTAAGAACAATGCTCACTCCACATTACTGAAAATAAACCAGTTTCAGTATAGTTAGGTTGACGACTTAAAATATCATCTTTAATTAACTTATATTCTGAATCAGTTAATCCCCAATTTTGATATAATTTGGTATCTTCAATTATTTGTGCCGTCGGTTCTTGTTTTGTAACCAAATTAACCCACTCCCTCTGTGTATGTCGTTAACATCGATTTAAATAAATTTAGGCCGTCCGTTGAACCGAGCAATGCTTCAATAGCACGTTCTGGATGCGGCATCATACCAAGTACATTTCCACGCTCATTAATAATTCCAGCAATATTATCAATACTTCCATTTGGGTTATCTTGATATCTAAAAATAATTTGATTATTTTTCTTAAGAGAAGCTAATGTTTCATCATCACAATAATAATTACCCTCGCCATGAGCAATTGGTAATTCAATTGTCGTTTGCGTTTTATAATCAGTTGTAAAACGCGTTTGATTATTAACAATTTCCAAAGTAACTGGCTTACAAATAAATTTAATATTTTTATTTTGAATTAATGCACCTGGAAGTAGTTGCATTTCCGTTAACATTTGAAATCCATTACAGGTTCCAAACACTAGTTTACCTTCATCCGCAAAACGTCTCACTTCATTCATAATGGGTGATAAACTGGCAATTGCCCCACTTCTTAAGTAATCGCCGTATGAAAATCCACCTGGAAGTAATACACCATCAAAACCATCAAGAGATTCCTCTGTATACGACACAAACTCAGCTTGTTCATGTAAACCATCCCGAATAGCGTGAAGTAAATCATAATCACAATTTGAACCAGGAAATACAACAACTGCAAATTTCATGATTAAGCCTCCACTTTTTCAAGTTCGTAACGATATTGCTCCATATTTGGATTAGCTAATAATTTATCACAAATCGCATCAATTTTTTGGTCTATCTCTAATTCAGTTGCTTCAACCTTTAACACAAAATATTTACCAACTCGAACGTCACTAACACCTGAGAATCCTAATCGGTTAATCGCTTCATTAACAGCTTGACCTTGCGGATCTAAAACTGATTCTTTATATGTAACGTAAACTTTTACACTATACATTATTTGACCTCATTTCGATTTTTTAGTCGGTTTAAAACATCTTGATATACTGGAATAATGCTACCTTGGTTTTTTCTGAAAATATCCTTATCTAATGATTTATGTGTCTTCGAATCCCATAAACGTGCATTATCAGGTGAAAATTCATCTGCCAAAATAAGTTCCCCATGATACCGACCGAATTCAAGTTTAAAATCAATTAAATCAATATTGATGTCTTTAAATAATTTATACAGTAGCTGATTAATATGAAGGACTTGTTTCTTTATTTCGTCCATTTCTATTTTAGTCGCAAAATTTAACGCAAAAATTTGTGACTCATTTATTCCAGGATCGTCTAGAGCATCATTCTTATAATAGTATTCAATAACAGGAACTGTTAATTTAGTTCCTTCAACTTGATCAAATTTACGAGCAAAACTACCTGCAATAGTATTTCGTAAAACAACTTCAATTGGAATTATTTCAACTTTTTTAACTAATTGTTCGGTTTTAGAAACATCTTCAATGAAATGTGTTTTAATACCGTTTGCCATTAAATAAGAAAAAATAATATCAGATATTTGATGGCTTAATAATCCCTTACCTAATATTTCTTCTTTCCGTTTACCATTAAGTGCGGTAGCTTGGTTTTTGTATACCATTCTTAATACTTCTTCATCATTAGTTTGATAAACATCTTTAGCTTTTCCTTCGTAAATCAATTGATCCAAGCGAATAGCCCCCTTAAGAATAAAAACATATAAAAATATACTTTTTAACTAAATAGTTCGTTCTTTACAAATATAGTTTAACAATTACTATATAATTTATCAAGGTAAAATACGATTATTTTTATATTTTTTTAATTTAAAGTTCGTATTATGGCAAACAAAAAACCATAAAGCTATTAAAATAACTTTATGGTTTACATATTTCTTTAAATGAGACCAATTCGTTCGAAAATAGCATCAACATTTCTAATATGATAATGATAATCAAAAGCATCATCTAAGTCTGCTTGAGTTAATGCAGACATTATTTGTTCATCTGCTTCTAATAAGGGACGGAACTGTATTTGTTGATCCCAAGAGATTGCCGTCTTAGGTTGAATTAAATCATATGCAGCCTCTCTAGACATGCCACTATCAATTAATTTAAGTAAAACTCTTTGGCTGTAAATAAGACCAAAAGTACGGTCCATATTTTTTTTCATATTTTCCGGAAATACTGTTAATTCTTTAACTATTTTTGTAAAGCGACGTAGCATGTAATCTAATAAAATAGTTGTATCGGGTAATATAATACGTTCTGCAGAGCTATGTGAAATATCTCGTTCATGCCATAATGTAACATCTTCGAAGGCAGTGACCATATGTCCTCGAATGACACGCGCTAACCCTGTAATATTTTCTGAACCAATTGGATTACGTTTATGTGGCATAGCTGATGAACCTTTTTGGCCTTTAGCGAAATATTCTTCAACTTCTCGTGTCTCACTTTTTTGTAATCCACGAATTTCTGTTGCCATTTTTTCAATCGATGTTGCAAGAAGAGCCATCTCAGAAACATAATTAGCATGTAAATCTCGTGGTAAGACTTGTGTCGATATTTCTTGAGGTCTAATTCCAAGATGCTCACAAACATAAGTTTCCACAAACATTGGGATATTGGCAAATGTTCCTACAGCACCACTAATTTTTCCAGCTTCAACATCTAATGCTGCATCATTAAAACGAATTTGATGACGTTTCATTTCAGAATACCACAATGCAATTTTCAATCCAAATGTTGTTGGTTCAGCATGTACACCGTGTGTTCTACCCATCATAACAGTATCTTTATATTCAACTGCTTTATCAGCTAAAACAGCCATAAATTCTTCAATATCCTTACGCAAAATTTCATTAGCCTGTTTTAAAATAGATCCATACGCTGTATCAACTACATCTGTAGAAGTTAATCCATAATGAACCCACTTACGTTCTTCCCCTAGAGATTCTGAGACAGCTCTTGTAAAGGCAACGACATCATGCTTTGTTTCTTGTTCAATTTCTAAAATACGATCAATATCAAAACTAGCATTTTTACGAATTTTTTCAGCGTCTTCTGCTGGAACATGGCCTAGTTCAACCCAAGCCTCACTAGCTAATGTTTCAACTTCTAACCAAGCTTTATATTTATTTTCATCTGACCATATGGCACCCATCTCAGCATTTGTATAACGATCAATCATTTTTATCTTCCTCTCTTAATCCCAAATTTTCGTTTGATATACATCAATTTTAGCTTGCTCAATATTATCGGTTAATATCGTTACATGACCCATCTTACGATCTTGTTTTGCTTCATTTTTACCATAAAAATGAAACCGCCATTGACCTTCATTTTGAATTTCATTTAATACTGACTGGACATGTTGTCCCAAAATATTAATCATAATAGCATGACTTAACAACTGTGGTTTTAACATTGGTAAATTACAAATTCCTCTAATATGCGCTTCAAATTGTGATAAGGAACAGGCCTCAATTGTTAAATGTCCGGAATTATGTGGTCTAGGTGCAATTTCATTAACATAAACGCCACCTGAATCTGAAACAAAAAATTCAATCCCCATTGTTCCAACAGACAAACAATCATCAGCAATTTGACTTGCAATAATTTCAACTTCTTTTCTTGTCTCAATCGATAAACGACTCGGACAAGAACTCTCATGTAAAATATTATGACGATGTTGATTTTCGATAATCGGAAAAATACTTTGTTGGCCTAATTCATTTCTAGCAATGATAACGGAAACTTCACGATCAAACTGAACAAAGCCTTCTAACACGCATGTTCTATTTTGAATCAATTTTCCCGCTTCAATCAAATCAGCACTTGTCTTTAAAATAACTTGTCCTTTACCATCATATCCGCCACGAATCGTTTTTAAAATTGATGGGTACCCAGTTATTTTAATGGCATTTTCTAAATCATCAAAACTTTGTATTAATTTAAATGGTGCGATTGGATAATTATGAGCTTCCAAAAATTGTTTCTCACTAATTCTATCTTGTGAAATACGCAGTGCAGTCGACCCTTGTGGAACATAGCAATATTGCTTTGCTGCATCAATCGTATCAGCATCTACATTTTCAAACTCAAACGTTAGTACATCACACATTTTTGCAAGATTTAAAATAGCAATCTCATCGTCATAATCTGCAATCACTTGTTTGTCCGCAACCTGAGCAGCTGGGCAATCTTTTTGCGGATCTAATATAATCACACGATAACCCATTTCTTTTGCAGACGTTGTCATCATTTGTCCTAGCTGACCACCACCAATAATACCAATTGTTTGTCCTGGTAATATCCTTTTAATCAAGTAAATCACTACTTTCCAAAGATTTTTGATGGAGTGATAATTGATATGACTTTAAATTATCTTTTATAGTTGAATCACTTAAGGCACAAATTTTTGCGGCAAAGATGCCGGCATTTGTTGCACCTGCTTTACCAATTGCCATAGTTGCTACGGGTGTTCCCGCAGGCATCTGAACAATTGACAGTAAAGAGTCTATTCCATTTAGCGCATGGGACTGCACCGGAACGCCTACTACAGGGATGACGGTTGAAGCTGCAATCATTCCTGGTAAATGTGCGGCACCACCCGCACCAGCAATAATAACTTCATACCCATTTTTATCCGCACTTTCTGCAAATTTAATCATTTCTATTGGCATTCGATGTGCCGAAATAACTTTTTTATCATACTCAATATCAAGTTCATCTAATAAATTAGCCGTAAATTTCATTGTGGTCCAGTCGGAAATCGATCCCATTACAATTGCTATCTTTGCCATTCGATTACCTCCAAATTTAATAAACCTATTCTATCAACAACTCAGCGTTGTGTCAAAGCAAAAAAAGGACGAAATTAAAAAATTAATAAAAATAGTTCGTATTTTAATGGATATTCAAGCTATTTCTCTTTTTAATATTTCTTTTTTATAAAAAAATAAATGACACCTATTGGCATCATTTATTTCCCTTTTTAAGGTCCGTGTATAATTGTAACTTGCTTCTAGAATTCAAAACAACTGACTTTTTACTATTGGCTAAATAAAAAGATAGTCCAAATCTTCTTAATTTAACTTGTTTTATTGCGGAAATTTCAATTATTTCATTATGTTTTCGAATAACCTTAGTTAACTTAATATTTTTGTCGTCAACTATTAATTTACGATTCAAGATTTGAACAATTGATACAATAAGAAAAAGTATAAATAAAACAATTGTCCAAATTTGTAATGTTGTTATCTCTAACCATAATAATAAACTACCTAAAAATAAGCAGAACGTCCATGACCATAAAATAACCGTTTTAGCTAGCTCGGGTTGATAAAAATATGTTTTTTGATATTTTTTCATGCTTATGATCTCCTCTAACACAATAAAATTATTCTTCTATATTTAAAGCTTAACATAATTGATCAGATATTCTATATTTTTCCATAAAAAAAGATGAAACCTTAAGTTTCATCTTTTTGAACTATTATTTAATAACTAAGAATCTGTCATCATCTAACATGAAATCTTTATCTCCTGCCGCTGCTTCAATTGAACCAAATGGCATTTGTGCACGTAATTCCCAGTTTCCAGGGATATTAAACGCATTTTTAATTTCAGTATCAATAAGTGGATTATAATGTTGTAAACTTGCGCCAATACCATTTTCAGCTAATACTGTCCAAACACTTTGTTGAGCACCGCCCAAACCTTGTTCTGCCCAAACTCTGAAGTTATCAGCGTATAAAGCAAAATCTTTTTCATTTTGAGCAACAACATCAGTATCTATAAAGTATAATATTGTTCCAAATCCAGCACGGAATGTTGCAATCTTTTCTTGAGTTTTCTTATATGCTTCAGCATTAGGAACCTCAGATTTAAGACGTTTTTCAACGATATCCCAAACCATGTCTGAATTTTTACCATATAAAATTGCTGCTCTAATTGTTTGATTATTGAATGATGTTGGTGATTTCTTTATAGCATCCTCGATAACACCAGTAATTTCATCAGGTGTTTGACTTACTTTATCCCCTAAAGCGTAAATTGAACGACGTTGTTCCATAAGATCTAATAATTGAGTTTTCATAATTAATTTCCCCTTCTCTATTTGAATAAACTTAGTATATCACTTACTATTAATAAGTAAAGAGATAACACTTATTTTTTTTATCTTAAATAAAAAAAGCTACCTAATCGTTGATTAGATAGCTTTTAAACTTATTATTTATTATGCTCTTGGTTTACGTTTACCCCAATATTGGAAATAATCCGTTCTCAATGAGCCATTATATAGCTTACGTTTTTTAGATGCTCTTGAACCATAATATTCTTCAAAAGTTAAGTCACTTGTTAAGATATATTTACTCCAAGTAGGCATTTGTTTATAAACAACACCCATCTGTTTGTATAAAACACGTACAGATTCAGTATCGCTCAATCGTTCACCGTATGGTGGGTTAGCGACTAAAACACCATTTTCTTTTTCTGTTGTAAAATCTTTTGCAGCAAGTTGCTTGAATTCAATACTATCCAAGACGCCAGCTTCAGCGGCATTCTTTTTAGCAATTTCAATCATGCCAGCATCAATATCATAACCTGCTATATCTAATACTACATCAAGATTTGCTTCACCTTTTGCTTTTTCTCTTAAACGATCAAATAGTCCTTTTTCAACAAAATCCCAATCTTCGAATACAAAATAACGACCGATACCAGGTGCAATATTATGTCCCATTAATGCAGCTTCAATTGGGATTGTTCCTGAACCACATACTGGATCAACAAAAGGTTTTTCTGGATACCAATTAGTTAACATAACTAACGCAGCTGCCATATTTTCTTTTAAAGGAGCATAACCCTTTTCAACACGATAACCACGTTTAAATAAACTGCTACCCGTTGTATCAAGTGTCAATAAGACGTTATCTTTATTAATAGCAACTTCCAATGGATATTTTGAACCCGTCTCTGGTAAGCGTGTTGTACGGTGATAGACATCACTTAATTGATCAACAATTGCTTTTTTCACGATTGCTTGGGCATCTGGAACACTATAGAGTGTTGATTTTTGAGATTTTCCTTGAACAGGGAATTCCGCATCTAATGGTAAAAACTTATCCCAAGAGATTGCTTTTGTTTGTTCAAATAAATCGTCAAAAGTCGTAGCCGTAAACTCACCAACAATGATTTTAACGCGATCTGCGGTTCTCAACCATAGGTTTGTATTAATAACATCTTCCATTGTTCCTTCGAAGCGGACACGACTATTTTCTACTTGAACATCATAACCCATATGTTTAAGTTCGTTTCCAACAATTGACTCAATACCGCTAGCTGCGGTTGCCAATAATTTAAAAGTTTCCATTTTGCACCTTCACTATAATTTAATTTTTTTAATAAAAAAACTAGGATAAAAGAAAATTCTTCATCCTAGTTCATCCTGAAATCATGTAAATTTCTATAAGCCATGTTTTGTACGTCATCCATCTCAGGCGATGAAATCAGTGGTAATCATCTATCTCCAGATATTATCTGCCCCCATGATTTGTTCATTTCCGTCATGAAGCGCCCCTACCAAAGTTTGGGTTGCCTACTCGTGGGGTTTACCGCGTTCCAGCAATACCGTTTCCAATATTGTATCGTCTCTGTGGCACTTTACAGATTACTTTGACATAGCCGAAGCCTTAGTCATTTTATCCGCCGTTACCCGAAGGTACCTTGGCTTATTTTTTCACCAAGCACGAACACTACAAGCATCTCAGCTTGTGCAAGCATGGACTTTCCTCAGCCTAACTTAATAGACCGCAATTACCCGAAATTTACACTGAATCTATATTACATCATTCAATTAATTTAAAATTGATTTCTAGAATTTTCATTCTCATCTAACTGTGCACCAAACACACGACGTTCCAAATTAGATAATCGTTTAAGAATATCCATATTTGAAGTTGTAGATGTTGTTTGGGTCGTCTGTGAACTTTTACCAACAGTAACCTGTTTTGTAAGTTCGTCGACTTGAGCAATTAAACGATCATTTTCTTCTTGAAGTTTTTTGACTTTCTTATCAAAGGTTTCATAATCTTTAATAACATCGTCAAGAAATTCGTCAACTTCTTTAGAATCATATCCACGCATTTTTGTTTCAAAATGTTTTTGTAAGATATCTTTAGGTACAAAATTAACATCCGTCATATTCGTACACCTCATCACTAATTTCTCATAAATAATGTTAATACCTGTTTATTATAGCAGAATTATTTAATAATTCAAATGATTATTTTGTTCCTCTTCCATTTCGTTTGCAATATCTTCTAATTCCATAAAATCTATCATACGTAATGCATAGTTTTTCACTTCTTTAGTTTGCTTTATTTTTAATAAATCAAATTTTGTTTTGCCTTCATTTTCTGAATCATAAAGTAATAACGCGCCATCTGTGTGTTCTATCATAAAAGTTTGATAATTTTTTAATTGCTGTGGCGACTGATAGGTATCCTTACTAACATAATCAGAAAAATCTACATCATTTAATATTTGATTTAAAACTAATTTTTTATCATCTTTCCAATTATTACCAAACTCTTTGAATGGTAGCATAACTGATACCTTGAAATCAGGATATTCATTTTGTATATCTAGGCAAATTTGTGCCGTCCATTGCTCAACACCAAGCTGAGGGCCAGTTATAACCCACTTCAATCCATTTTCTATTTCATTAATAATATTTTTTTTAATTGCGCTTTTAATGATTTTTATTTTAAGATCATTTTCATTAAAAATACCTAATTCGTATGTTCTATAACCAGTCACCCATAAACGCTTCATAATTGATTAAATATTCCTTTCTTATATTAAGAATATGTTACCAAATCCTTTAAAGCTATTAAATTATATCACTTATTGTTATAATATTTTAGATTGGAGCGTGAAATAACTGTGAGTATTAATTATCCTAATGGAAAACTTTATGAACAATCACCTTTAAATACGCAAAAAAAGTCAAATATGCTGTTGTTTGGTAAACGGGGGATGTCATTAGAGGATGATATCAACGTAAGCAACGCATTTTACCTTGCTCATAATATGGCTGTCATTCACAAAAAACCAACGCCTATTCAAATTGTAAAAGTTGATTATCCTAAACGAAGTGCAGCTGTTATTAAAGAAGCTTACTTTCAAACTGCGTCAACAACTGACTACAATGGCATATACGATGGCCACTATTTAGATTTTGAAGCTAAAGAAACTAAAAATAAAACTTCATTTCCGTTAAGTAATTTTCATGAGCACCAAATTAACCATATGAAATCATGTGTATTACAAAGAGGAATTAGTTTTGTTATAATGAAGTTCACAACCTTAGGTAAGGTCTACTTACTACCATCAAAAACGCTATTTACTTACTGGGATAAGCAGAGTGTTAATGGTCGTAAATCAATTCCATTGAAAACAGTCCAAACTGAAGGATTCGAGATACAATATACTTTAAATCCGGTCATTCCCTATTTAAAATACGTTGATAAAATGATAGAGCATCTATAATTAAGGCTTTATATAATTAAAGGAGAATTTTATTTATGGCAACAGCTGATAATAAAGGTACTACTCGTGTTGCGCGACGCGAACAAGAAATAAGCACTAACAAAAAAGGCAACAAAGGTAAAAATAGTAAAGGTAAACTTTTTAAACGTATTTTTTTGAGCTTACTTGCTCTATTCGTTATTGGCGTAATTGCTAGTATCAGTTTATTTTTCTATTACGCCAAAGATTCACCAAAAATAACATCAAGTAGTCTTGAAAGTACCCCTGCAAGTGTCATTTATGCAAAGAATGATGAAATCATCACTACCTTAGGAACTTCAAGAGTCTACGCTGAATCGTCTGACATGCCGCAACTATTAAAAGATGCCATTGTTTCAATCGAAGATAAACGTTTCTATAAACATAATGGCGTTGATCCTGTGCGAATTGTAGGTGCAGCCTTGTCAAATATCACTGGTGGATCAGCTGGTCTTCAAGGTGGTAGTACTTTAACACAACAACTTATTAAATTATCTGTCTTTTCGACAAAAGCATCTGATCAAACAATAAAACGAAAAGCGCAAGAAGCATGGCTAGCATTACAAGTAGAGCGTAAATACAGTAAATCTCAGATTTTAACGTTCTATGCTAACAAAGTCTTTATGGGAAATGGTATTTACGGGATGCAAACTGCTGCAAATTACTATTTCGGTAAAAAATTGAATAAATTAAATACAGAACAAATCGCGTTAATTGCTGGTATTCCTAATGCCCCATCTTCTTATAATCCTTACGCGCATCCAGAATACGCAAAGGAACGACGTAATGAAGTTATTGATGCAATGTTAGCAAATAACAAAATTTCGGCAAGCGAAGCAAGTACAGCTAAAGCGACACCAATTACTTCAGGCCTAAGAACATCACATTCTGCCGAAAAAGATACTTATAATGCAAAAATTTCTGATTCCTATTTAAAAGAAGTTATTCAGTCTGTTAAAGATAAAGGTTTTGATCCTTATAACAGTAGTCTTAAGATTCGTACAAACTTAGATTTGGATGCTCAGAAACGACTTTATGATATAGCTAATACAAATAACTATGTGGTCTATCCTGACAGTAAAATGCAATTAGCTGTTACCATGGTTGATTCAAAAACTGGCGCTATTTCAGCTATGATTGGTGGCCGTAAACAAACAAATGTTACTTTCGGGTATAATCGGGCTGTCGCAACTAGTCGAAGCAACGGTTCAACCATGAAACCTATTATGGATTACGGTCCTGCTATTGAATATCTAGACTACCCAACTAATCAAAAAGTTAGCGATACAAAATATTACTACCCTGATGCTACTACAAAACAATTAAATGATTTTGATAATAGCTATCTTGGAACAATGACAATGCGAAATGCTTTGATTCAATCACGTAATATCCCTGCTATTCGGACACTTGAAGCGGTTGGATTATCAAAAGCCCAAGGATTCGTCAAAAAACTTGGTGTCTCTAAGGATCAAGTTGATACTTACTCATCTGGTATCGGTGCAAACATGTCAACGACTCAAAATGCAGAAGCCTATGCAGCATTTGCAAATGGTGGAACTTATCACAAAGGGACTTATATTTCAGAAATTGAAAGAAAAGATGGTACAGTTGAAAATTATTCTAGCTCAGGTACTAGAGCACTGAAAACATCAACTGCTTATATGATTACTGATATGCTAAAAGGTGTTATTAATAGTTCTAATGGTACAGGTACGGCAGCTCAAATACCGGGTCTTTACCAAGCGGGTAAAACCGGTACTACTGATTATCCATCAAATGTTGCTTCTAAATTTCCATCTAGCGCAGTTATGGATTCATTATTTTCCGGCTATACTTCAAATTACTCAATTGCAGTTTGGACAGGTTATGATTCACCATTAGTCGCAAATAACTACTTAGATGTTAATTCTCAACATCTAGCTGTAGGTATTTATAAAAACTTAATGCAGTACGTTTCCCAATCAGTTTCAAATACGGATTGGACAAAACCTTCTGACGTTTATCTGAAAAATGGCGAATTATCATTAACAGATTCATCTACTGCAGAAACAACAACAGCAGATAGCAGTTCATATTCAGTTCCTAAGATATCAAATAGTTCTAGTTCTTCAGAAGAATCTAGTTCAAGCAGTTCTTCTAGTTCAAGTAGTTCTAGTTCTTCAGAAAGTTCTAGTTCATCTAGTAGTTCTAGCTCCGCTATTAGTTCAAGTGCTTCATCTAAAGCAGACAGCAGTAAAGCCGTTTCGTCTGCTACTCGTTAAATAAAAACCTGGCGATATTCAGTTAAAATTCTGAATATCGCCAGGTTTTTATTTATTTCATTAATTTGACCAATGATATAGGGGTATTTCCGGTTTATCATTAGATTCTTTTGTATTGTCATTATTCTTCACATTATTTGAAAAGTTCTGTTGTTGTCTTTTTTCTTTATCTTTTTTTATGTCTTGACTTGTTTTTATATGCTTCTTTTCCCAATTTAGTAAAATTCTATCCATATATTTTAAACTGTATGCCTGATTAAGGACAGCTTCTTTCAACGCCATCAAAATTAGTTCTGGAATATAGTGGTCTTGATCAATCCACATGCTAATACTTTCTAATTCCATTGGTGATAAAGGTCTTCCAAATTCAACTTCAATTTTTTCATAAACCTCTTTTCGAGAATTATTACTCTTAACAACTTCAACCTTTTCTTGTGTCCTATGACTTAAATTATTTAATTTTTCATATAACACACTAAAATCAAATTGATCGGTGCTGTACCCATTTGAATCATCAATTGTTTTGATAGAAATAACTTTTTTTTCGATTAATTTCTGCAGTAATGTATAGGTTTCCTGGGCCGTCACGCCCATTTGACTGGCAATTTGATTTGTATCTGGAAATTTATTACCTGCTTGATTAAAGCTTAATAGATGGATTAAGAAAATTAATTCATCACTTGATAATCCAATTTTTCGATAATTCCGTAAAATTAAATTAGACACATGGGTTTCCCCTGCTTCTAAAAATTGACTCATAAATGCATCCATAACGAAAATGCCTCCTTAATTAAGAAAAGAACCTTAAACAATTTCGTTTAAAGGTTCTTTTTCTCTACTTTTTTATGGGTAAATACGGTTTAATAGACGTGGGAATGGAATAGCCTCACGTATATGTTCTTCACCTGTAATCCAAGTTGTTGCGCGTTCTAATCCAAGACCAAATCCTGAATGAGGAACACTACCATATCTTCTTAAATCTAAATACCATTCGTAATCTTTTTCGTTCAATCCAGCTTTTTTAATTTGTGCTATTAAGTTATCTACATCAGTTTCACGTTCTGAACCACCAATAATTTCGCCGTAACCTTCAGGAGCTAATAAGTCAGCACAAATAACGACGTCTTCTCTCGTTGGATGTGGTTTCATGTAAAATGGTTTAATTGCTTTAGGATAGTTTAAAACGAATACTGGCATACTGAAATGTTCTGCCAAATAAGTTTCTTCAGGAGATCCAAAATCATCACCCCATTTAGTATCAGGAAATTCACCAGAATTTTGTAATAATTCGACGGCTTCATCATAAGAAATTTTAGGGAATGGTGTTTTTGTATAACTTTTTAAGACTTCTTTATCTCTTTCGAGAATATCTAAAGCATAGTCACAGTTATCTAAAACATTTTGTACTAAGAACGCAATATATTGTTCTTGTACTTCAAGACTTTGTTCTTGGTGCATAAATGCCATTTCGGGTTCAATCATCCAAAATTCAATTAAATGGCGTCTTGTCTTAGATTTTTCAGCTCTAAAAGTTGGTCCAAATGAGAATACTTTACCAAAGGCCATTGCCCCAGCTTCTTCATACAATTGACCTGATTGTGACAAATAGGCATCTTTGTCAAAATATTTAGTATGGAAAAGTTCAGTTGTACCTTCTGGTGCACTACCAGTTAAGATAGGCGCATCAATCTTTATAAAACCTTCTTTATTGAAAAATTCATATGTTGCGCGAATAATTTCATTTCTAATTTGCATAACTGCATATGGTTTCGTTGAACGTAACCATAAATGACGATGATCCATCAAAAATTCTGTTCCATGATCTTTAGGTGTAATTGGATAATCTTGACTATCACCAACTAATTCAAGTGATTTAACTTCAATTTCATAGCCAAATGGTGAGCGTTTATCTTCATGAATCTCACCAATAACGTAAAGGCTAGATTCCTGATGTAACTCTTTTGCCATTTCAAAAGTTTCTTCACTGACATTACTTTTTATCACGACACCTTGGAAAAAGGCACTTCCATCTCGTAATTGTAAAAATGCAATCTTACCACTTGATCTTTTATTAGTAAGCCAAACACCGATTTTTACTTCTTCGTCTACATGGTTTTTAGCATCAATTATACTAATTGTTTTCAATAAACTTCCTCCTCATTACGGTCCTAGTTGCTAGATCGATTTCATTCCTTTTATAATATCATTAGTCAGATATATTAGTCCATAAGACAATTATATATTTTCAACGGATTTTAAAACTTTACCATTTGAGAACTGCAGTGTTTCATAACAAAGAGCTTTTTTCTTGTTCAAATAACTCACTTCCCATGCAGGTACACCGTTGTATATACCAAGTCCGACATTCAATATTTTACTAGGTTTTTTTTCATTCCAGATATAAGTTAAAATATCATTTTTTGTCTTACCATTTGATTGTGATAAGACTTTAACTTTTCCACCTTTTTGAGCAACAATCACATAAATTCTTTTATTAGCTTTTGTTGTCCCTGCAACTGTAAAATAAGTTGCATCCCTATTATATCTATAAAATGCTGTTTCTTTATCTAGTTTTGCGTATTTTTTAGCAATTGTAACAGCTTCTTTTTCAGCTGTAGCCATCGGTGATTTTGCGCGATTATATAAAATAAAAGCACTTACCACAATAACTAATATCGTACCAAGTATCGAAAGAAAAACGATGTTTTTTGATTTTTTGGGGGATCTTCGCATGATCAATTTTTCTCCTGTCTTAGTTTTATACGGTCATATTATAACAGACATTATCTAATTCTGATTAACTATCAGAATTAGATAAAAACGTCTTTAAATCAATAATAATATCTGCCAATGGTTCATTTATAAGTTGTAATTCATCCGGCAATACTTCAATCATTTTTTTACCATAACTTTGATTTATCAATCGATTGTCCAATGCAATCATTGCCCCTTTATCGGTTGACGTCCGAATTAAGCGTCCAAACCCTTGTTTAAGCTTCATTGTTGCTCTAGGCAGTGAATACTCACTGAATACATCCCTACCTTGACCTTCAAACTCTTTTTCTTTCGCCTTTACATTTAACGACTCTGGAGACTCAAATGGTAACCGCGTCACAATTAAAAGTTCTAATCTATCATTTGGTAAGTCAACGCCTTCCCAGAAACTACCAGTACCCATTAAAATAGCGTCTTTACCTAATAAAAATCGTTTTTTTAATTTTTCAGGCCGTCCTGTAACACCCTGAACTAAAAGTTCACGATCAAGATGTAACCCTCTTTTTGTTAATAACCCATAAACATTTGCTATCGTATCAAGCGAATTAAATAAAATTAACGTTTGTTTACGTTGTGATTTTATAATCTCATAAACTGAATCAGCCAAGTAAGATTCATAAAGCTCTTTTGATGATCGAACATCAAAAGCATCACTTGCTACATACAATTTAGCTTGGTTACTATAATCAAAAGGACTCCCTAATTTTTTGATTTTGTAATTATCATCTTGTATATCTAGCTGATCAATAATGTAATCAGGATTACCTGGTAGTAACAAAGTCGCCCCAGTAAACGTCAGGTGATTAAAGTGCCGATAAATTACTTCAGAAAGAAAATGAGTTGCATCTGATAAACTAAATTCAAATTGCATTTTGTCTGTTTGTCCGTTAATCGGAAAACTTAACCAAAGCACCTTTTCATTTAGCTTGTCTTGATTTTGTTCAAATATAGTCCAGCCCTCAGTTTCTGCAAATAATTGCTTAAAAAAGTTATGAACACGATTCAAAAGCTGTTGCTCATCTTGGCCGATATTTTGTTGGCTTTTTGCAGCGATATAACGATCTCGTAAAATGGCATCATCTCTTTTTAAAACAGTTATCACTTTTAAAACAGATTCAAGCATAATTTTATTTCGATTAATCAATCCAATTAGCTCAGTTGATTTTAAAATAATTGCTTTTCCGGTCGTTTCATTTTTTGCTGCTGAATTCCTACTAATTTGTCGACCATATTCTCTTGAAAATTGTCTGATGAGTAACTCAACTGATTCCCGTAATTTCCTAATTTCTGTTAATAATTGATTGTTTTCACTAGCTGTTAAGAAATTAATTGCCATTAAGTCATTAAAAGAAAATTTTTGTGAACTTTGTATGCTAGTCAATAATGAATCACACATATTAATAATTTTCCAGAATCGAATGCGTCCTTTATTTGACTGTAGAGCAACATCAGCAAGATGCTGTGCTTCATCTACAATTAATTCAGGCGCAAGTTTTGTACGATCTGAGTTAAATAAACCAGGATGCTTCATTAAAAAAGCATGATTTGTAAAAATAATTGCTGACGATTCAACTTGTTTATATAACGTATTAATAAAGTCAACTTCAAAAAATTGATCAGTTAATACTAAACTCCCAACCCCTTGATGTTCAATTTGATTAAAAATGGGATTTTGATAACTTGAAAGTTTTAATTCATCAAGTTCACCAGTTTTAGTCATTGTCAGCCATACTAAGATACGTATTTTCATTAAAGCTATCTGTCCAGAGGTTTCTTTTTGTGTTAATTCTTTTTTAAACGCCGCTAAATTTATATAATGGTTACTGCCCTTCAAATTTACTGCAGCTGTTTGAAAAGGCAATAATTTGTTAAGTAACGGTAATGCCTGATTCATCAACTGGGTTTGAAGTAATGTTGTCGCACTACTAATCACAATTTGTTTGCGATTTTGAGCATGATAAGCTGCTGGAATTAAATAACCTAATGTTTTACCGATTCCTGTAGGAGCCTCAATAATTAATGTTCGATTTCCACTTTTTAAATGTTCAGAAATAAGGTCCATCATCTTTGCTTGTTCAGGTCGCCAACTTAATTGTTTTTCAAATATTTTTTTCTTATCTACTTCTGCTTCAGGATAAACATAATTCGTTAAATTAAATGTATCTTGTTTCCTACGTTGAAGGACAATCCCTCCAACAATGTATAGATGATCTGGTAGTCTTTCCTGTCTTCTATTTTTATCACTGTACGCATCAGAAAATAATTCATTTGTATTTCTTAATAAAAATGAACTTAAACGATTTATTTCAAATAAGGTTTCTCTTGGAATCGTTTCTAGTCGAGTTAATAAGAAGATAAATAACTCAGCTGTCACATGGGCATCACTATCGGCATGATGCGGATTTTCGTGAGTCAGATTCAAATATCGACTCAGATCTTTTAATTTAAAACTGGGTGCTGTTGGCAATAAGATTTGACTAAGCTGTACAGTATCGACACCTTTTATTGATAATGCAGGATAGCCAACTCTTTCTAACTCACTATTGATAAATGGCAAATCAAAGTTAATATTATGCGCAACAAAAACTGTATCTTGGAGAATCGCGTAAATCGTTGCGGCGACGTCTTCAAAATAGGCAGCCTTTCTGATTTGACGGTTTGTAATCCCTGTTAATTCTGTAATAACTTTCGGAATTGCCATACCAGGATTAATATCAAACGAGAAAGAATTTATTATTTGATTTTTTTGAACTAAAACGCAACCAAATTGGATCATTCGATCGCCACTTTTAAGATTTGTTCCCGTCGTTTCAATATCCACTACAGCATAAATCGTATTTTTATTCATTGAAGTTTATCACCAGTCTTTTTAAGTTAACGCATTTATGTTTATTTTACCATATTGATTAAAGAATCATATGCCAAAAACTAAATCATTATAAATTCTCAAAGTTCATCCAGTCCATTATAGCTATAACGACAATTTTAAGGTATGATAATGGAAGTAAATTCATCTAGAGAGGACTCTTTTTTTGAACAATTTGTCAGATAATACAGAAGCAAAATTTCTTGGTACTAGCCATGCTAAAATTATATTAATCGGCGAACACTCTGTTGTTTATAGCCAACCCGCTATTGCCCTCCCTTTACCAAATGTTAAAATATCAGTTTTAACGGAAGCAATGGCAGATAAACAATGGATCACAAGTCGTTTTTATAGTGGTGAACTGAAAAATGTTCCCATGAATATGCGTGGCATTAAGCAAGTTATCCAGTACATTTTAAAATCATTGAATAAACGACATCAATCATTTAAATTAACGATTGAAAGTGACATCCCATCTGAACGAGGGATGGGTTCTTCCGCTGCCACAGTTATTGCCATAATTCGAAGTTTGTACGCTTTTTTTGATACGAAAATCGAACGCGATGAACTTCTACTTATTGCCAATATCGCTGAAACAACCACACATGGTTCTCCAAGTGGTATCGATGCCGCAACAACCAGTAGCCGCGATCCCATTTGGTTCATTAAGCACCAAGAGGCTTACCCTGTCCCATTAAACATAGAGGCAACCTTAGTGATTGCTGATACGGGAATCAAGGGCCAAACGGGTTTAACTGTTGGTCAAGTTCGTGATCGCGTCTTATCAAGTCCTGACGTTACTGAAAAAATAATTTCCGAACTTGGTCAATTAACAAGTATGGCTAAGGCACAAATTGCGACAGATGATGCTATAAGTTTAGGACACACATTATCTAGGGCTCATCATTTACTAAAATCTTTAGGTGTTAGTCATCCCAAATTAGATGCACTTGTCAAAACAAGTCTAGAAAATGGCGCTTTAGGTGCCAAACTTACCGGTGGTGGTGGCGGTGGCTGTATGATAGCCCTAGTTAAAACACCCGAAGAAGCTTTAAATCTAAGCCATCTCTTAAATCGTAATGGTGCCATTGCAACTTGGATTCAACCCCTTAAAAAGGAGTCACAACATATTGAAAAATAAAATTTCAGCTCGCGCCCATACTAATATTGCACTCATTAAATACTGGGGTAAACAAAATAAAGATTTAATTATTCCTTACAACAATAGCCTATCCTTAACGTTAGATCATTTTTATACCGATACTACGGTAACTTTTGACGATACGCTAACTGAAGATACCTTCTTTCTAAATTCTAAACAAAAAAAGGATAACAAAGTATCAGCCTTTTTAGATATTGTTCGTAATCAAGCACAAAAAAATATTTACGCTAAAGTAGAATCAATAAATCACGTTCCAACTTCAGCAGGACTTGCGTCATCAGCGAGCGCATATGCTGCACTTGCGCTTGCTGCTAGTCAAGCAATTGGTTTAAATTTAAATAAACGCGATTTATCACGATTAGCACGTCGTGGTTCTGGTTCAGCTAGTCGCTCTATTTTTGGTGGCCTAGTTGAATGGGAAAAAGGTCACAATGATGAAGACTCCTTTGCTATACCGATTGAAGAAACGATTGATTGGGATCTTCAAATGATTGCTATTATGATTAATAGTCATGAAAAAGCGATTGATTCTCGTTCTGGAATGCAACATTCCGTGGACACATCACCTTTCTACAATGAATGGGTTAAATCTTCTGAACGTGATTTAATTGATATGAAAAAGGCTATTATAGAGAAAAACCTCGAAAAAGTTGGTCAAATTGCTGAAAATAATGCAATGAAAATGCACGCAACAACTTTAAGCGCTAATCCCAGCTTTACTTATTTTAATCCTGACAGCATACGTGCTATGGATGCTATTCGTGACTTGCGTCAAGAAGGTATTACCTGTTACTTCACAATGGATGCTGGTCCAAATGTTAAAATAATTTGTTCCAAAACTGAAACACCTTATATTTTAAATAAATTAAGTCCACTTTTTGGTGCAAAAAATCTTTTGGTTGCCAAGCCTGGACCTGGAGCGACACTTATTTAGTGTTATCCATATTGAAAGGAATTGAGCTATTTGATCACCGCTAAAGCACCAGGAAAACTTTATATTGCAGGAGAATACGCAATTGTTGAACCTGGATCACCAGCAATTATTGTTGCTATTGATCAGTTTGTAACTGTAACAATTAAAAAGAGTAAAGAAACAGGTAGTATTTCATCTAAACAATACCAAGAAAATTCTTTATCTTGGTATCGTCAAGGGACAAAAATTATTTTTGATAATCGAGATAACCCCTTTCACTACATATTATCGGCGATTCATTTAACCGAATTATATGCACAATCCATCGGAAAACAGATGGTTAATTATCATGTCAATATTGATAGTGATTTAGATAGTACTGATGGTAAAAAATATGGTTTGGGCAGTTCTGCTGCGGTTACCGTAGCAACCGTTCGTGCCGTTTCACAATTTTATAATTTAAAATTAACGGATAACGCTCTATTTAAATTATCAGCAATGGCTCACCTAGATGTTCAAGGAAATGGTTCACTCGGAGATATTGCCGCTAGTGTTTATGGCGGATGGATTGCTTATTATTCATTTGATCGAGAATGGTTAAAAATTATGAGACAAGGTACGCCACTAACCGAACTTTTATCTATGGATTGGCCTATGCTTTCTGTCCAACGCCTACCGCAACCTAAAGATTTAGAATTATTAATCGGTTGGACTGGCTCTCCAGCTTCAACTTCCATTTTTGTTGATAAGATGGCCCTTTTTAAAGCAAAACAAAAAAAGACTTACTCTGAATTTTTAGAAGATTCAAAAAAATGTGTCACTGCAATGATTGATGGCTTTAAATTAAACAATTCCATCATTATTCAACAAGAAATTACAAATAATCGAATGATTTTACAACAATTAGCCGATGCTAGTCAGGTAATAATTGAAACCGAATCATTAACTTCCCTTTGTAATTTATCAGAATCCCAACATGCTGCCGCAAAAACATCAGGTGCTGGCGGTGGTGATTGCGGTATTGCATTAGCAACCTCTGAAACAAATCGTACTGAATTATTTAAAGATTGGGCACAAAATGATATTCAACCTTTGGATATCAAAGTGACCTTATAGGATAAGGAGTTTTTTATGATTAAAGACGATAATTTAATTCAAAGTCACAGAAAAGATGAACACGTATTTATCGCCGAAAAATTATTCAATACGGAATCAAAAAATCAATTGAATGAGATCAAGCTTATTCCTTCAAATTTACCTGAACTTTCTATTAATGATATTCAATCTAGCGTTGAGCTTCCAAATTTCTCGTTTCAATCGCCCTTTTATATTAATGCTATGACTGGTGGCAGTGAACAAACGGGTATTTTAAATCAACAATTAGCCGAAGTTGCAGCTATCACAAATACACCAATCGCGACAGGTTCTCAAAGTATCGCCTTAAAAGACCCTTCTAAGGCTCATACATTTAAAATACTTCGTGAAAAGAATCCAAATGGTCTCATTTTTTCTAATTTAAGCGCCAATGCAACACTAGATCAGTCAAAAAGAGCCGTTGATATGATTGAAGCAAACGCCCTACAAATTCATATTAATGCCGCTCAAGAAATTATTATGCCAGAAGGTGAACGTGAGTTTTATTGGTTGAAGAATATTGAAACAATCGTAAATAAGCTTGAAGTACCCATTATTGTTAAAGAAGTTGGTTTTGGGATGTCTCATAAAACGGTTCAACAATTAGCTGATATTGGTGTACGTTATGTTGATATTTCTGGTCGTGGCGGCACAAATTTTGCCATGATTGAAAACGAACGTAGACATGCTAAAGATTTCTCCTTTCTAGAGGATTGGGGCTTAACTACAGCTGAAAGTCTCATTGATACAAAATCTCTGCAAACAGGCTTAACAATTTTTGCCTCTGGTGGTATTCGTACCCCATTAGATATTGTTAAATGTCTCGCTTTAGGCGCTAAAAGTGTTGGTATCTCTGGTGCATTCTTACACATTCTCAATAAACAAGGTCAAGATGCGCTAACAAATACCATATCAGATTATCAATCAAAAATTAACATGCTTATGCTGTTACTTGGCACCAAAAATTTAAGTGATTTAACAAAAATTAGAATGATTTTATCACCTGAGTTACAAAATTTTAAAAATCAAATATAATCATGTTTACATAAAAAACGCCAAATCAGTTAGATAATGAATCTAACTGATTTGGCGTTTTTATTAATTATTACGTTTATTAACTCTTCTACGGATAACAAAGTAGAAAACAACGGAAGCAACGATAAATAGAGTACCTTCGAACTCATACAGAGCTATCATATTTGTTTTAATCGAAAATTGTGACTGACCAATCGCAGTTCCTATTAAGCCACCAACTAAGAATGATCCCATGTAAATTAGCAAGTTATTCCAAATAATAACTTTTTTTGATTGTTTGATAAATTTCTGATTACGAATTTGTTTACTAACACCAACAATCCAAATATAAGTTGCGACCATAACACTAGCAATAACAGCCATTAAGCCCACCGCTTGTTGCCAATGTCGACTAATCCATGAGTTATTAGTTAAAATTAAATTATCATTAACCTGTTTGGAAACTGTTGTATTAGTTAATTCGGTCGTTAACACATTCTTAGTCACGACATGCTTTGAATCAAGAATAATATTTGTATTATTTGCCTTCAATTTACTTATGTCTGCAGTTGACATTGCAATAAAAATTTGATTATCCAACTCAGAATTGTATTTATCACCCATAATACCGATGACAGAAACGTATTGCCCATTTAATTTATAATACTGCTGATGAAATGGCGAGTATAATTTTTTTTCAATATTTCGACCAACTACTGCTACCGGAACTTCAGATAAAAAATCATTATTTGAGAAAAAAGTTCCAGAAACCATTGGTGGCTTATCATAACTACCCTTCGCATAAAAATAAGAAATATTTTTTTTGTTTTTTACTTGATAATGAATTTGAAAATCAGAAATTTTTTCTGATTTTGCTAACGTTGTATTATATTTATCTAAATTTTGTTCTTTTGTTTTAAGAACATATGCATTTTTAGATAGATTATGATTATCTAATTTTGTGATTAAATCTTTTTCCTGCATCTTAAAAAATAAAAATGTGGTAAAGAATGTAAGTAGTAAGATAGCTACTATAAATATGTATCTTCTTCGCATCATCAATTTAATTTCCCCCTAACTTTTAATGGACACCGAGTGCCATTTTTGCATACCTAGACATACGTTCAATTGACCAGGCTGGACTCCATATAAATTGTACAGTTACTTTTTTTATTTCTAGCACTGGCTTTAACGCATCTTCGACTAAATCAGATAGAACACCTGTTAACGGGCAACCCATAGTGGTTAAAGTCATTTGTACATTACAATTATTGTCATTGTCTAATTCAATCTCATATACTAAACCTAAATTAATAATATCCATATCCAATTCAGGATCCATCACTTTTTCTAAATGTGTCAAAATATCTTGCTTAATTATTTCTGCACTTCGTCTTTCACTCATAGGATTAATCCTCTCTTGAATAGCTAATATTACTAGTTTATCGTTTCTATTTTAGCATTGCAATCTATTGTTTTAATGTTACTGAACTCTTTACTTTTTCTAAAAAATAATGTTATACGGCGCCAAAGTTACTATGAAGCCGGATTAAATTAAAGATACGATTTTATAACAATAGATAAAAAAAGGTTAAATACGTTTGAATACTGCATACTCAAATGCTATCCTGAACTAACTAAGATAAAAAACTGTAAATCTTACTACACATAAGTTAAGTTGATGGAGGAACAATAACGATGAACAAAAAGTTAATTACAATTGATTTAGATGGCACAACTTTAAATAATAATGCAGAAGTTAGTTCAACAACAAAAAAAGTACTTACTCAAGCAACAGCTGAAGGACACATTGTCAGTATTGTAACGGGACGCCCATATCGTATCTCAAAACAAATTTATGATTCATTAGGGTTAACAACTCCAATGATTAATTTTAATGGTGCCCTGGCACATATTCCACATAAAAATTGGGATAAATCATACGAATATACAATTAATCGAGATATTGTTTTTGATATTCTTAACGCTAGAAAAGAATTAGGTATTAACATGTTAGCAGCCGAAGGAAAAAATATGTTATTGGCTGACAATGCAAGTCAGCTAGTGAAAGGCTTTTTCCCACAAGTTTTAAGATCAAATCAAATTCTTAATAAACAAAATTTACAACATGATCCGACATCAATTACGATGTTTGTCGATCAAGATAAAAAACAATTAATTACATCTAGACTACTTGAAAAATATGGTGATGTTATCGAAGTCAACACTTGGGGCGGACCAAAACCTGTTCTAGAAGTTGTTTCAAAAGGGATTCAAAAAGCAATTGGTGTTTCTTATCTAGCAGATTACTATGGTATCTCTCAAAAAGATATCGTTGCTTTTGGTGATGAAAGTAATGATAAAGAAATGCTTTCATATGCTGGCTGGGGTGTGGCAATGAAAAATGGTACTTCTGAAATTAGAGGTCTAGCCAATGATGTTACCTCTTTAAATAACCAAGAAAATGGGCTTGCTCATTACTTAAAAAATTATTTAAATTTAGCTAAATAATCGTTAATTAGTAACAGATCAGTAATGGTCTGTTATTTTTTTATAAAAAATGACTTCTGGAATATACCAGAAGTCATATTTAATGATATTTATTTTTCGTCGCTTTTTAGAATACCACCGACACTATAACGATCTTTACGCATTTCATTTAAAATTACATGGATATGCTCTGTAGGTGCACCAGTATTTTTTGAAACAGCTTCAGTCACATCTTTAACTAAATTTTTAAGTTGTTCTTGTGAACGACCTTCAATTAAATCAATATTTATAATTGGCATAACGAATCTCCTTTTTATTTAGTTGATTGCCCTTTTCTTAATAATTCTTGTTGGTCTGAGTTTAGGAAATTGCCTTCAATATCAGCGGTATTAACTAAGTTCATAAATGCATTTGGATCAACATCACTAATTGTCATTTTTAAATTATATAATTCATAACGTGTAATAACTAACATCAAAACTTTACTTTCTTCATTTGAGAAAGCGCCCTTTGAGTCAATAACTGTAATTCCACGAATTAATGATTTTTGGAGCGCTCCAACAACTAAATCTGCTTCTTTTGTAACAATAAATGCTGTTAACTTTTGATGCGATGTATGGATGTCGTCGACAACTCTAGACATAGCATAATTAGAAATAATTGTATACAAAGCACTTTCCCAACTGAAATAAAATCCAGCCGTTAAAATAATAATCATATTTGTTGATAACATTAATGAACCGACTGTTTTACCTGTCGTTTTAGCTAGAACAAGTGCGATGATATCCATCCCACCAGTTGAAAAACCAAATTTTAATGCTAATCCAACCCCAATACCACTTATTACACCACCAAATAATGCTGCCATTAATGGATTAGTTGATAATTGATGAACGGGTAAAATTACCGTAAAGAGAGATGAAGAAGCGACGGTCAGTACACTATAATATGTAAATGAACGTCCTACTTTATACCAGCCTAATATACCAATTGGAATATTTATTAACATAATTAGATATCCAGTACCAATTTTAATATGAAATAGATCATAAAAAATAGCAGAAAGTAATTGGGCAATACCATTGGCACCAGCTCCAAAAATATTTCCTGGAATCAGAAAGAAATTAAGGGATAATGCAATTAATAATCCCGAAAATACAATTATAACTAGTCGTTTATTTTTATCAGAAATTGATAACTTCATAAATCTCCCTCCTATTATATGTGACTCTTTTCATTTTACCTTTTATTAAACAATAATATTAATAAAATGAGTAATCTCTCATTTTAAATTTCTATTAAACTAACCTTATACAGCGTAACCGGTTAAATACGAATATTTATTTACAAATGGCGTTTAAAAATAGCAATTAAATGATAAAATGGTAATATCTAAATTTATTTACTGGGAGGAGAAATATCCATGACGACAGACCCTTTTAATTTTTCAGCATGTACAAGTGTTTTAGCTGGTTCTAAAGCAACTGCAGATGGGTCGACTTTTATTGGCCGTAATGAAGATGCAAAAACAGCATGGCCAAAACATTTTGTTATTCATGCTCATACAGAATTTGAACAATCACCTTTATTTGAATCACCAGATAATCACTTTAAAATGCCATTACCAAAAATTCGTGGTAAATATTCAGCTACTCCTGAATGGACACCAAAATTTGGTGTTTTTGAAGAAGATGGCTTTAATGAATATGGTGTGGCTATGAGCGCTACTGAAAGTGCATACGCTAATAGCCGGGTTCTCAGTTACGATCCCTTACTAACTGAAAACGGAATTGGTGAGGAAGCAATTGTAACAATTACTCTTCCCTATATTCACTCCGCAAAAGAAGGTGTTAGTTACCTTGGATCATTAGTAGAAAAATACGGTTCAAGTGAAACAAATGGTGTCTTGTTCTCTGATCAAAAAGATGTTTGGTATATGGAAATTGCAACCGGTCACCATTGGGTTGCGCAACGTATTCCGGATGATTCTTATGCAGTTGTTGCCAACCAACTAGCTATTCAAGAAATTAACTTTACTGATTCCGCTAATTTTATGTTTAGTTCTGGTATTCAGAAATTTGTTTCTGATAATCATTTAAATAACCAAAAAGATTCATTTAATTTTAGAGATATCTTTGGAACTCATGATCAATCTGATGCCATTTACAGCACACCAAGAGTTTGGTATGGCCAATTACTTTTAACACCATCAGTTGCTTCACAAGATCCTATGAGTATGAATTTACCGTTCATTCGTCAGGCTGATCATTTAATTCAACGTGAAGATTTAGAACAAATTCTTGGCTCACATTTCCAAGGAACTCAATATGATCCGATTGGAACTGGTTCAATCAGTGATAAACATAAATTCAGACCCATTAGTTTAGCAAAAACACAAGAGTCTCATATTTTACAAATTAGACCTGATTTACCTTTTGAAATTGGTGGTATCCATTGGCTATCAATGGGTGTTACGGCTCAAAGTGCTTATGTACCTTTCTTTGCTGGTATTACGGATACACCGGAGAATTATAAAATTGGTACCGATGTATATGATGACAAATCTGCTTACTGGTTATATAAACAATTAGGTATTTTGGTTGATTCACATTACTTAGAATTTAGCTCATTACTGAAAGATCTCCAAAAAGATTTAATTATCCAATTCAATGCCTCCGTAAAACGGATTCAAACAGAGGCAATTTCTAAAAGTGGTACAGACCTAACAGATTTTTTAACTGAAGAAAATCTAAAAATTACTGAAGCTGCTGAAATCAAGGTTAAGGCCTTAATTAGTCAGCTAATTACATTATCAACTGACCTATCACCATTAAATTTTAAAACTGACCAAAACTTATAAATATAAGAAACCGAAAGGAATTACAAAAGTCTTATGGACAAACAAAAGAAAATTTCCCTAACAAGTTTCATTTTAATGATTTTTACAACTATTTTTGGATTTGCAAATACTCCCGTCGCCTTTATTCAAATGGGTTACGCTAGTATTATCTGGTACGTTTTAGCAGCATTCTTCTTTTTCTTACCAACTGCTTTGATGTTTGCAGAATATGGTTCAGCTTTAAATGAATCAAAAGGTGGCATTTATTCTTGGTTAGCTGAATCAATTGGCCCCAAACTTGCTTTCACAGGAACATTTATTTGGCTTTTTGCATGGATTGTCTGGATGGTATCAATTGCATCTAAAGTTTGGATTCCACTTTCAACAATTTTTTCTGGAAGTGATCAAACACAATCTTGGGCTATCTTTGGCCTATCTTCAACACAAACTATCGGTATTCTTGCAATTCTTTGGATTGTGCTAGTTACCTTTGTCGCTAGTCGAGGTATCAGTAGTATTGCCAAGATTTCTTCAGTTGGTGGTATTGCTATTTTAGGTTTAAATGCTATCTTTTTACTATTAAGTATTGTTATTTTAATTGTTAATCATGGTGCACTCCAAGAACCATGGCATGGTATGACAAGTATTATAACTTCTAGAAATCCTAGCTATCAATCACCTATCGCCCTAATTTCATTTATTGTTTTTGCCATCTTTGCATACGGTGGTATGGAATCAGTTAGTGGTGTTACAGATAGTATTAGAAATCCTAAGAAAAATTTTCCAAAGGGTTTAATCATTTCCACTTTATTAATTCTTTTTGCTTACTCAATCTCAATCTTCTTCTGGGGTGTTAGTACAAACTGGAGTAAACTTGGTGGTCAAAATGCCAACTTAGGTAACATCTCTTACATATTGATGGAAAACTTAGGTAATTTTGCAGGTCAAAGCTTTGGTATGAGCGCAAGTGCTTCGACAATTTTTGGTCATACACTTGCTAGAATTACTGGTTTAAGTATGTTCATGGCTTATACAGGTGCATTCTTCGTCTTGATTTACTCACCACTCAAATCATTTATTCTTGGAACACCTAAGGATATCTGGCCAGCAAAAATGACGAAATTAAATAAGCATAGTATGCCTGAATTTGCAATGTGGATTCAAGCTGCCGTCGTTATTGTCATTATCATGGCTGTTTCATTTGGAGGTTCAAATTCAACATTATTCTATTCAAAATTAACGTTAATGGGAAATATCTCAACTTCTGTACCTTATCTATTTTTAATTGGTGCATTTCCATTCTTTAAAAAACGTCAAGACTTAAATCGACCTTTTGAAGTTTATAAGAATAGAACACTTACAAATATTATTACTATTGTCGTCTGGTTAGTTTTAGCCTTTGGAATTATTTTCACTGTTATCAGCGATACATTAAGTAATGCTCTCTGGATGATATCTGGTCCTGTCCTTTCTGGACTAGTTGCTTTCCTTTACTACACACGTTATGAGAGAAAAATTAAAAAATAAACTAAAAAAAATCGTAAACAATTTTTATTGTTTACGATTTTTTATTAGTTTTTAACAAGACTTTCTAAGCTAACATTACCTGTTAATAGTCCTGAATTATCTCCATGTAATGCTAAACTGTTGAATCGTTCATTAACGACAAGTTGCATGTTCTCATCCATATAAGTTTTGCTGTACCCTTTTACTCTAATGGGACCTAAATCTGAATCAATTGTTCCATCATATGCCTTGCTATCGTTCTGGTCATCAATTACTAACATTCTAAAGCTTGAATCTAACGTACATGTTCCTTCATTTGATAAAGCACCAACACCATCGTCAAAATCAAGCAAGATTTCTGAATCATTACCCATAAGTTTCATAATCTTGCTTTTTGCGTCTTCACTTATTTTTAAATACATGAAATTACCAGCTTTCTTATTTAATAATTACATTGTACACCACTGATTATTTTAGACAAGCATGACGACTCAGGTTCATCATGGTATGATAGTTCTAATTAGAAAGAGAGGAATATAATGACCAAAATTAGTATAGTAAACAACTTATTTGATAGTAGTTCACAATTTAAAAGTTCACATTCAATCTTTCAATTTAACGTTAATTCACAACTAAATGAACAAGCAGACGCTCTTTTTCTTTCATACTTCTCAATAGATATCCATGAAAAAATTCTTGAATCTTCTATGATGCAAAAATTACCTATCTATTTATCCAAAGAGGCATTTGAATTAAAACAACAATTTGTCTTACTAGGTAAAATTAGTGAAACACACTTAAATTACAAAATTATTCCGATTAACACCGCACTAACTATTGGAGATTTTACAGTGATTGGTTTTTTATCAGATTCAGTACACACGGGTTCATTAGCTTTTTTAGTAGAAGATGAAAAGCAGAAGTACTCCTTCTTAGCTGGTGATACTCGCTTAGCTGGACCTCATAAAAAGAGAACGAAGAAATGGATTCACGACTTAAACCGACTACCTTTAGATGTTCTAATTTTAAATACTGTCGACACAACAGATACTAATTACTACACTGAAATTACGATTCTAGATCATCTCATTAAACTTTTAAAAGTCGAAGAATTAACTGCTATTAACGTTGCCAACGAAAATCTTTATTTAATTCATAAGTTAGCGACAGTAGCTAACAAGTTAGAAAAAATAATCGTACTAGATAAGCCAACCTCCCAATTATTGACGTATTTTTATCCTGATTCAGAAGTGATTTCATTAAATGATGCTACTTCTGTAGGAATTAAAAGGCATCCTGAGAAATATATCTTGGTAAATATAGAAAATAAGTTAGGCGATTTTAATTTGTCTACCCAAAATAGCTATTCACTGACCGATTTATTGGAAAATAATAAAGATAGTCTCCCAATCAATTCACATTTATCTTCATTAGAAGTACCTGAATTGTTAAATCGATTAACGCATAAACCTAAGCAACTTATATTGATAGACCAAAATTTTAACAATACTATTGTAACTTATTAATATTTATTCTATGGTATATTTATTAATCATTTAAAAGGACGTGAATTTGTTGGTTTTTTCTTATTTTAAAAATCCTAAAAAACATGAATTATTTTTAACCTTCTTATTAGGAACATTAAGTGCTTTTGGTCCATTATCATTGGACATGTATTTACCAGCATTACCAGTTATTCAACAACACTTACATACAACTGCATCGCTTACCCAGTTGACGATTACGACTTGTTTACTTGGATTGGCGCTTGGCCAATTAATAGTTGGACCCTACAGTGATAAAATTGGCCGTAGAAAGCCATTACTTTTGGGACTCATCTTGTTCGCTGTTACCTCTATCATCGCAGCAACAAGTCAGAATATAACAATTTTGGTTATTATCCGGTTATTGCAAGGTTTAGCGGGATCTGCTGGTCTTGTAATCTCTCGAGCAATTGCTAGAGACCTATACACCGGAAAAAAATTAACCAGTTTTTTCTCGCTCTTAATGGCTGTTAATGGAATTTTCCCGATTATTTCGCCCATACTTGGCAGTTTTATTCTAAAATTCACATCTTGGCGCGGTATCTTTGTTATCTTAACTGTAATTGGTTTTCTTTTATTTCTTCTTGTATTAGTGACGTTACCAGAAACTAACCAGATTGTGCCAGAGAAGTCGCAATCAAATACTGGTGATTCAACGAAAAAAATTCTTAAAAGTTTAATTTTTGATAAATTTTTCTTGAGTTATGCTCTAATTCAAGGCTTTATCTCAGGTGCAATGTTCTGTTATATTTCTGGATCATCATTTGTTTTACAAAATCTTTTTGGTCTATCCTCTAATATGTTCAGTTTAGTCTATGCAATTAATGGTTTAGGTATCGTTATAATGTCTCAATTAAGTTCACGAATTTCAGATACTTTTTCTGAACAGACTGGTCTAAAATTAGGTGTTTACCTTGCCTTACTTGGTAGTCTACTATTAACGACCTCATTATTTATTAGTAACTCGTTATTACTAGTGCTCATCAGTTTATTTTTAATTGTTTCAATGGTTGGTATCGTAAATACAACGGCCTTCTCATTAGCTATGCAGAAACAAGGGCAACACGCAGGAAGTGCTTCTGCCATACTTGGTGTTGGTATGAATCTAGTTGGAAGTATTCTTTCTCCATTCGTTGGGATTATGGGGGATCATTCTTATGTTCCAATGACAATTTTAATCTTACTGTGTGAAATTTGTGCCTTGGTCATTTACTTAAATATTTCCACAAAAAAAGCAGAACTATAAGTTCTGCTTTTTTTGTGGAAATATTAGTTTGTATAACGCAAAAACTTAATAATATAACTCTTTAATTATTTATACTAAAGGTGTGACATCTGATTTTGTACAGCTGTAACCTTTATGTAAAATGGGTACTATCTACAAATTGGTACTACCAACCATATTTTTAAAGCTTATTTTATCTACTGATATATATTATTTATTTTCTGTTAAACCCAGTTTTATTTGACATTCTGGACAATATCCAAACGTCTCGACATGTGTACTTTCAATTATATAACCACTTTTATTTTCCGCCTCTTGCTCTGCCTCATGAAAAGTTAATTCTGTAAATATATCTGTTATTTTGCCACAGTTAAGACAGATAGCATGATAATGTGGAATACCAAAATAATCGTAGCGCATTTTACCATCATCGCCATTAGACAATTCTATCACTAATTTTTGAGCAACTAATATTTGTAACGTATTATAAACGGTAGCTATGCCTAACCCTACGCTTCCATCTTTAATTCCGTTAAAAATTTGTTCAACAGATGGGTAGTTATGTTGCGTTACTAAATATTCAAGAATTATTTTACGCTGTGGTGTTATACGTACGCCACGTTCTTTTAAAATTTCTAAAGCCTGGTCAAGATTTTTATCGATCAATTTAACGACCCCCATTTTCTTAATTCACTCTGTTCATTATCTCATATTTCATAAAATATGTGGACTTTATCTATTGAATTGATTTATAATGATTATATATTTAGAATCATTATAACAAAGGAGAGAGAGTTATGTCTAAAAAATTATCTTTATCTCAGAAAATAAATGTTTTAAGAGCTAGTGTTATGGGAGCTAATGATGGTATTCTTTCCGTTGCTGGGATTGTCATTGGTGTCGCTGGCGCTACGAACAATAATTTTTCTATTTTCATTTCAGGTATTGCTGGTATGCTTGCCGGTACTGTCTCAATGGCTATGGGAGAATATGTTTCTGTAAGTACCCAAAAAGATTCGCAAGAAGTTGCTACTGCCAATTCCAAGTACAATCTAAAACATAATTATGATAAGGAATATAATTATGTTTATCAAAAATATTTTAAAACAGGTATTTCTTCATCCTTAGCATTAAAAGCTACAGATGAAATGATGTCGGCTAACCCATTAGATACTATTGTACGTGAAAAATATGGCTTTGATCCTAACGTCTATACGGATCCTTATGCGGCTGCGATTGCATCAATGATTTCTTTTCCGATTGGATCATTGCTGCCCCTACTTGCAATTACTTTATTCCCTGCTGAATTTAAGGTCATTGCCACATCTATTTCTGTCATTATTGCACTAGCTATCACAGGATTTAGTGCTGCAACTTTGGGTAACTCAAATCGGACAAAATCAGTTATTCGTAATATTATTTCTGGTATTTTAACAATGCTAGTCACTTACTTTATTGGTACTTTATTTGCTCATTAGGAAAGGACACTTAATTTCATGACATCTGAAACCAAAATTAAACAAAAAAAATACAAAACAATGGATGAAAAACTTAATTCACTTCGTGCAGGTATACTAGGATCTAATGATGGTATTTTAACTGTTGTAGGTGTCCTGTTCAGTGTTGCAGCAGCTACAACAGATAATTTCATTATTTTCATCGCTGGGTTAACTGATCTAATAGCTTGCGCATTTTCTATGGCAGCTGGCGAATATGCCTCTGTCAGTTCACAAAGTGACACCGAAAAAGCAGCTGTTGCCGTCGAAAAACAGCGTATGATTACGAGTCGTACTGATCAAATTCATGATGTTCAAAATTTTTATACGGCTAAGGGCGTTTCTGAAGAAACCTCTTTTGAAATTGCTACAGAATTAATGCAAAAAAAGCCACTAGAAACGATTATTAATGTTAAATACGGTCTCGAATTAGGACACTATATGAACCCTTGGGATGCCGCTTTTTCCTCACTAATCTCTGCAGCTTTAGGTGGTATTTTCCCACTACTTGCCATTATTATATTACCAAACAATTGGAAAATGATAGGTACAATTATTGCGGTTTCAGTAGCTGTAGCTTTAACTGCCTTTATTAGCTCCAAATTAGGTGATGGTAAAATTAAAGTTGCCATTATACGAAATATTATCATTGGTTTAATAACCATGTTAATTCATTATGGAATTGGCCAGTTTTTTTAGACATATCATTATGAAACCCCGCCCAAACTAGTTAAATATTTTTTCCCAACTTATTTGTTGTCATAGATACATTTTATATAGCGCATTAGCTTTCAAAATGTTTATAAATTTTGAACTAAACCACTTTATACTCTTAAAATTCATACAAAAAAGTTCTAATCACTTAGCGATTAGAACTTTTTTAATATCATTGATCAGCAATAGTTAACAAAGGCCTATATTTTATACTACTTTCAATAATTAAATACAACACTCGCCATCGACATTGTCTGTTTAATTGATATACTGTACATATTTAAGATCATTAAGACTATTTTTACAATGTGCAACTATACATAGTTCATCACAATAATAATCAAGCACTACTCTAAATTTTCTTATCATCTGGTCCACTATTTTTAGAATTTTGGGAAGCAATAATATACTGTTCAATTAAAGCAACAATTTGCTTATTTTGTGGTAAATCAGAATGTTCCGATTCATTTCCTGTGACAGTTATTTCTGTATAGGATTTCGCTTGATTTTGATAAATATATTTTCCGGCATTAACACTTTGATATGGAACAATTCCATCATTATTGTAATTATCTGTTCCAGCAATCGAGTACAACACTAAGTTAGTTGGAATTTTTTTTCGATTCTTTACAAAATCCGCTAACATCTGTGTTCTTGTACTCTGATTAGTTTCTTCACCATTATATGGTGAACCTATCGTCATTAACGTATTAATTGAGGCCGCTTTATCATCAAAATATTCTTCTAAAAATGTCGTATAAATAAGACCTCCGTTAGAGTGCCCGATACCATTAAATTGATTAAATTTATATTTATCAGCAAGATACGTAAACGCTATATCAAACCATTTAGCTTGTTTTTTTATACTATTATAGCCATTCGAATTATCTTCAAAACCAACAACTATGAAAGGTTGCATATCTCGTTTAGCTATTTTACCAGTAATTTTAAGTTTTCCAGTTTTCTGAACCGTTATCTTTAACAAACTATGCGTTCGATTTGTTGAAGTATTTAAAACATCAATCAATTCATCAAATCGATCTTGATTTGCACTGCTTCCTGGTATTAAAATAACTGGATTTAACTTTGAATTATGAATAATTCGGCTTGTTTTGACCTTTTTAGTGTTCCATGTATTTGCCGGTACGATAACAGCTAAAAAACAAGCTAAGATAGCTATCCAAATAAACACGTATTTAACTATTTTCCGTTTATTTTTCATTTAGCTTACCTCCATCAATATTCATTGCCTTATTATTTAATTTTACAAACGGCATATAAATTAAAACTGTAATAATAAGCACAATTCCTGATACAACTAATGTACTCCAATACCCATCAGTTCCTAAAAATGCCATTAATGGTGCTGGAGTCGTTTCAGGTAAGCTGTAAACTGCTGGAGGTATCCACTTAAAGTAAATACAGAAGTACCCAATCAACATTGAAACGATGGGTGATAAGATAAACGGAACCATTAAAATAGGATTTAAAATAATTGGTAACCCAAACATCAATGGAAAATTAATATTCACAAAGCTTGGAATAATTGATATTTTTGCTATTTTACGACTATTTTTATTTTTAGACATTATCAATATTGCTATAATTAAAGATAAGGTCATTCCTGTTCCACCAAAGCTACCAAAACTGTCATAAATTGTATGTATAGAGATAGGAAAAGGTACACCAAAAGACGTGCCATGCTTTAACGCATAACTTAAGTTACTGACAACCGAAGTATCATCTAAGCCGCCTTGTGCAATTCCTAAAGAACCAGAAATTCCTATACCAGATAAAACAGTATTGAAAAAGGATAAAAATAAAATAGTTATAATTAAATGCCTTGATTTAACTTCTGTTAATCTAAACATAGAATATAAGAGACCATTCACACCGATTTGATTAACCAATGAAACTAACATGACTAGTCCAATTAAAATCCCCAATATTATCACTATCGGCAACAGACTCTCTAAACCACGAGAAATAAATGTATATTGATCTACTTTTTCTTGCTTATTTTTAGGTGAAAACCATTTAAAGATATATCCTACAAAGACCCCCAAAATCAGTGAGATAAAAATCCCTTTAACACCTAACTCTTGAATCAAGAATGTCCCCTGATCACTATCAGGGTTTAAACTTGATAAATTATAATTCAAAATAAGCATCCCGACTGCCCCAGTGAATCCTGCAATTTGTTCATCTTTTTTAAAGGACCGAGTCATGTATTTTGCGCTCAAAAAAGCTGTCATTACTGCGATAAAACTCATTGTAACTGTATTAATAATTTCGAATATATTTGTTATGATTTTTTCATAAGGTAACCATGATGAAATATTATATACTTGATTAAAGAACCCTTGTTCTGATAAAACGCTAGAACTAAGCGCCATACTAAAACTTCCAATAATAATAAACGGTAAGATAATTGCAAATGTTTTTTCAATTGCTTGATAAACAAAAGTTTTTTTAAAACGTAAATCAACTCTTAACAATTTTTGCGAAAACGTCACCCATAGTTTATTCATTGAATAACCCCCTTATCTATTTTTTATTATAAACCAATAGTAACCCAACAACAAAATGTTAATTATAAACTTTGAGGGTGTACACTTTCTGGTGTTGGTAAAATAAAATTCATCAACACCAGTTTTTTATTCTGAAAACAAAAAAAGAGGCCACCGGCCCCTGCTATGATTAAGTTGCAAAACATAATCAAAAGCGAGGGATGCTGATGATCACAATTAATTCCGCACTATTACTATTAGGAACAGAAGACGAAAATATTAAGAAAATTAACGTTTCCGATGATTTTGTTAGAATAGTATCACGTAAAAGAAAAGTTAATATCATAGATGCACCATTAACATACATACCTCCAAGAGACCCAGATTGTGGCTATTTAACTATGATCAAAAATGGAACACGTTTAGTTAATGCTAGAATTTCTAGCGTAAATGGCTATGAATTTCATTTGCGATTACGGAACCAACGCTTTATTTGGGCTTCATGTCAAAGTGCGATTGATGCTGAAACACATAATTTTGTAGCGATACTGCCTAATCGTTTTAACAGTGTTATTAAGGAACATTTTTTTAATGCATATATTCTAAAAGAAAGACAATTTGTAACCTCTGTTGTTGTAGACCTGAATGCTCAATATCAAAGTATCATTCATCAACTATTCCCAAATGCTTAAATAATTATTGATCGTTTTCATTTAGTTTAACTGGCTGGTAAAGCCTTAGATTGTGTTCGTATAGATACTTTAAATCAGATAATTGATCATAAAAATAGAGAATATAAATCTTTAAAAACTCAGTTATTAGAAAACTATCAACCAAATAACAGTGAAATGGATACTGTAATAACCACTTTCATAAAGAATCCACATTATATTGAAAATATTTTTATCTTCAACTTATTAAAACGGTCCTATAGAAGGACTTAATCGAAAAATTAAAACACTTAAACGTAGCAGTTACGGTTTCGGAAACTGACATCATCTTTTTGAAAGAATTTTATTAATTCATAACTAAAAAAAGGAAATCCTTTTGGATTTCCCTTAATTAGATTAGACGTTTATTGTCTCACCATCACTATTTGACGCAGACCCAATTTAATCTACGCTTTTGATTATAAACAAAAGCCCTAATGTAATTCCCCATTCTATTACCAATATAATAATCAGTTCCCACAAAGGAATTATAGTTAATAACAAAAATGCACCACCTGGGAGTGAAAGTACTAATATACTCACTGTAATAATAAAAAAATATTTCCAAAAACGTTTTAAATATCTATTAGGCATTATAGCTAGGATTATTAACAATAAAAATGTTAATAATCCCATGACCACTGCCAAATCGTCCCATAATGTGCCTCCAAAATAATATGAAAATGGCGCTAATTTTCCATGTATTACTATACTTGGATAAATGAGACCACCATAACATAATCCACTAAAAAGAAGTAGTCCCCGAAGTATCCATCCGCTTGCTTCTTTAATTACTTTCATTTTAAAACCCCTCTCTCAGATTATTATGATGTTATTTTATGAATATCATTTGGCTTGAACGGACTACTAAAATTGCCAAGCAATCCATAATGTTTCTTTTTTCTATATGCCTCAACATGAGCACCCTTTTTGTATATTGCTGAAAAAAATCTTTCTTGCTCGCATGCTTTGCTTTGTCATCTTATGCAATCATTTCAGTAAGAGTAGTTTTAGCACCCGGCTTAACTTGATTTTCATATACAGGCCAAATAGATGAACTACACAAATCATAAAACTCTTGATAGTTCATATCCTATTGCTTAATTTTACCCTCTTTGACTCCTATATTATATGCTTTAGTTATATCACGGCTCATAAATGTATCCTGAGCATAAATATGATTAGGTACTAATAATACTGAACAAAACTTCATTAAAATAGCTATTACTTTAATACTTTTTCATTAACAACAATCTAACGCTATCATAATTTTAATGTTACTTCAAATAATTTAACTATAATATTAATCTAAGTTAATACTTTAAAAACTTAAAAAAGCCAGCCTCTTAAATTAATACTTTTTTCCGTAATGCACAAAAAGAATTAAAAAATTGATAAAAATATATCTATATGTTATTGAAAATATTAATTATAAACTTTAATTAGAAATCGAAAACTTATAATTTCTGCCCCTTTTCTGCCCCTTTTAGCGACTTTAATGCGACTTTTTGAAGCAAGGTTCAATTATATAGGTCTACCAAATTTTTAGACAAATAAAAAAGCCTTGATTACCAAGGCTTTTCAACGTCAATCTAACGGCGAGCTTCTTTAATACGAGCAGCTTTACCATTAAGGGCACGTAAGTAGTACAATTTAGCACGACGAACACGACCATGACGGATAACTTCAATTTTAGCAACACGAGGTGAATGCAATGGGAAAGTACGTTCAACACCGACACCGTTACTAATTTTACGAACAGTGTAACTTGAACTAATACCTTTACCACGGCGTTTTAAAACGACACCTTCGAAAAGTTGGATACGTTCACGTGTGCCTTCAACAACACGGGCGTGAACTCGAACAGTATCACCTGGGCGGAACTCAGGAATATCTGTACGTAATTGTGCTTCTGTAAGTTTTGCGATCATTGGACTCATAATTTGGATCTCCTTTTCAACAGAAATTCATTCACATTCACTATGCCAGCGGAATATCGTAATTTTATGTGGCTTTTAACCACTTTTAAAATTGTATCATATTACTTTATAGGCGTAAAGGTTATTTCCTTTACTTTCCAGATTTTATGTCAGCTAACCATTCAACTTGTTGTTTAGATAATTGAATATCTTTCAACAAATCTGGTCTTCTCTCAAATGTTCGTCTCAATGATTCTTTTTGACGCCATTCATCGATTAATTTATGATTCCCATTTGTTAGAACTTCAGGAACTTTCATCCCTCTAAAATCAGCTGGCCGTGTATATTGCGGATATTCTAACAAGCCGTTTGAAAATGAATCTCCGGGAGCAGATTCTTTATTGCCTAAAACTTCAGGTAACAATCGAACAGTCGCATCAATCATGACCATGGCTCCTAGTTCCCCACCCGTTAAAATGTAATCACCAAGTGAAACCTCATCAGTTACAAGTTCGCGGATACGTTCATCATAGCCTTCATAGTGACCACAAATAAATGTTAGATGTTCTTCTTTCGCAAATTCTTCAGCCACATTTTGGTCAAATTTACGTCCTGCTGGATCTAAAAGGATAACTTTACCTTTTGTGTCAGATTCCTTTTGAACAGCTTCTAAAGTGTCAAAAACTGGCTGTGCTTGTAATAACATACCTGCACCACCACCATATGGGTAATCGTCCACATGATTTTGTTTATCAGTTGTAAAATCTCTAAAATTAGTAATTTTTAAATCAAGAACGTCCTTATCAATTGCCTTACCAACAATTGATTGTTTCATGGGACCATCAAACATTTCTGGAAATAAACTCAAAACATCAATTTTCATATTTAGTCGTCCAATCCTTCTAAAAGTTCAACCGTTACAATATTGTTATCAATATCGACAGTTTTTATAACATCTTTAATAACTGGTAACAATAAATCACCCTGTCCCTGACGCTTAACAACCCAAACGTCATTAGCTCCTGGGCTTAAAATTTCATAAATAGAGCCAATTTTTTCTTCATTTTCATTTTGGACATCTAAGCCGATAATTTGATGGTAATAGTAATTACCTTCTTCTAATTCCCGAAGACCTTTATCAGCGACTTTAAGATCTAATCCTTTATACTTCTCAACCAGGTTAATATCTTGTAATCCTTCAAACGTCACGAGTTCAAAATTTTTATGATGTCTATAGGTCATAACCGTTAACGAAATAACTTGTTTTCCGCTCTTATCAAACAGATACAAGACGGTTCCCTTTTTAAAACGCTCAGAAACGAAGTCAGTTGTAGCCATAACTCTAACTTCTCCTTTGATTCCATGAGTATTGACGATTGTTCCTACTTGATAATAATCCATATTTACTCCTTTTTATTGTAAAATAAAAACTCCCAAACAAAACATTGCTGCTTCATTCAAGAGTTACTATTTTAATCTAATATGTTTAGACGCACTCGTTTCGAACTTGTTAAACGCACACCATAGATTATTGTTCTAATAGCTTGCGCAACTTGTCCGTGCTTCCCAATAATACGGCCAATATCATCTGAATTCACAGATAATTCAAAATAGACATAATGATCATCTTGTTTCTGTCCTATTTGGACATCATCAGGATTTTCAACAAGCGGTTTGACAATTGTTAAAATTAAACTTGTCACTTCTGCTTCAGTCATTTAATCGTCCTTATTTTTTAGAGAATTTAGCTTCATGGAATTTCTTCATGATGCCTGCATTTGAAAGAATGTTACGTACAGTATCTGATGGTTGTGCACCATTGTTCAACCAGTTTAAAATACTTTCTTCTTCAAGTGTTACTGTTTGTGGTTCTGTTAATGGGTTGTAAGTACCAACGTTTTCGATGAAACGGCCATCACGTGGTGAACGTGAATCAGCTACAACGACACGGTAGAACGGTCTCTTTTTAGAACCCATACGTTTTAAACGAATTTTTACTGACATTAATATACACCTCCTGATATCTACTTCAACAATAATTAATATACCAGTTATTTATCAGCTTGTAAAGGTTTTTTTCTTGACAGTTAAAATAAATTATCAAAATGTCCCTTAAGCCATACCAGTATTGGTTATTTAATGATTATTTTCTAGAGTTTTTATTTTTCTTCATACGTTTTTTCTTGTTTTTCTTGTTCTTACGAACCATAGAATTCATAGACATCTTAGCTAAGCGACCTGTTACGCCCTTGCCAAGCATCCCTTCCATACCTTCAAAATTACCGCTATTCATTTTCTTCATCATTTTCTTCATTTCGCCAAATTGCTTAATCATTCGGTTAACTTCAACAATTGGACGACCTGCACCAGCAGCAATACGTCGTCGACGACTGGGGTTCAAGATGTCTGGATTTTCGCGTTCTTTAGGTGTCATTGAGTATACTGTCGCACGCATATGGTCAATATCCTTGGGATCCATTTTAACATTCTTCATAGCTGGATTATTAGCCATCCCTGGAATCATCTTCATAATATCTTCCATAGGACCCATTTTTTGTAATTGATCCATTTGACTTAAAAAATCATTAAAATCAAATGTATTTTCTTGAAATTTTTCAGCCATTTTAGCTGATTCATTTTCATCAAAATCTTGTTGTGCTTTTTCAATCAGCGTGAGCATATCACCCATGCCTAAAATTCTTGATGCCATACGATCTGGATAGAATACGTCCAAATCAGTTAATTTTTCACCTTGTCCGATAAATTTAATTGGTTTACCCGTCACTGAACGAATTGATAACGCAGCACCACCACGAGTGTCACCATCTAATTTAGTTAAGACGACACCAGTAACATCTAATTGTTCATTAAAGCCTTTAGCAACATCTACCGCACTTTGTCCAGTCATTGAATCAACAGTCAAAAGAATTTCATTTGGGTTCGCTAAGGCCTTAATTTGAGCTAATTCGTCCATTAGCGTTTCATCAATTTGTAAACGACCAGCTGTATCAATAATAATGTAATCATTTTTATTTTCTGCAGCTTGTGCTAAACCTTGTCGAACAATTTCAACAGGGTTTACTTTTGTACCCAATTCAAAAACAGGTATTTCCAAATCTCGACCTAAAACTTGTAATTGGTCGATAGCAGCTGGACGATAAATATCGGCTGCTATCATTAAAGGTCTCGCATTTTCTTCTTTTTTTAATGTTAAAGCAAGTTTACCAGCTGTGGTTGTTTTACCAGCCCCTTGTAAACCAACCATCATAATAATTGTTGGTATTTTAGATGACTTGTTCAATGGAACAGCTGTTTCACCCATGACTTTAGTTAATTCTTCATTTACAATTTTGACGATTTGTTGTGATGACGTTAAACTCTCAAGTACTTCCGCACCAATTGCACGTTCACGAACAACCTTAACGAACTCTTTAACCACTGTAAAGTTAACATCGGCTTCAAGTAAGGCTAAGCGAATTTCACGCATAACCTCTTTTAAATCAGTTTCAGATATTTTACCTTTGCGACGGAGTTTCGTCATCGCATTTTGTAATCTTTCTGTTAATCCTTCAAATGCCATTTTTAACTACCTACCCTTACTCTTCGTCTAATTCTTCTAATTGATTAATTAGATCGGTTAATTTTTGATCCTCTTTATAAGTACTATCTGTGTATTGCTTAATTTGGTCTAATTTTTCATTACGTTGAATAAAATTATGATACAAATTCAACTTATCTTCATAATCTTCTAAAATTTTTTCTGTTCGTTTGATATTATCATAAACGGCTTGCCGACTAACATCAAAATTGTCCGCAATCTCACCAAGTGAAAAATCATCACCATAGTACATGGCCATATATTCAGCCTGTTTTTTAGTTAATAATGACTCATAAAATTCAAACAATGCATTTACTCGATTTGTTTTATCAATCGCCACTAAAAAAACTCCTTCGTTTTTGTTTCATTCAGTCCTACTTAGAAGGGTACCGATTTTAGCCCTAAACGTCAATAGCAAAAAGAAGTCCGATTAGTTTAATCTGACTTCTAAGATTATTCTTCTGTTGATTCAGGTTGTTCTTGAATAAGTCCTTTAAACAAACCATAAATGAAATCTTCTGCATTAAAATCACGTAAGTCATCCATTTGCTCACCTAATCCAGCAAGTTTTACTGGTAAATGCATTTCATTACGAATGGCTAACACGATACCACCACGAGCAGTTCCATCTAGCTTAGTTAATACAATACCACTCACATCAGTTGTTTCTTTAAATTGTTTAGCTTGGATTAAAGCATTTTGACCCATTGTTGCATCCAAAACAAGTAAAACTTCATGAGGTGCATCTGGAATTTCTCGAGAAATGATTCGTTTAATTTTATCTAATTCATTCATCAAGTTAACTTTATTCTGCAAACGACCAGCTGTATCAACTAGTAAAATATCGTAATCTTCTTCTTTGGCACGTTTTACCGCGTCAAAAATAACAGAGGCTGGATCACTTTTTTCTGGTCCACGAACGATATCGACATCAACACGACGGCTCCATTCAGCAAGTTGTTCTATTGCACCCGCTCTAAATGTATCTCCAGCAGCTAAGAGTACTTTTTTGCCTTCTTCATGATAACGGTGTGCTAGTTTCCCAATAGTTGTTGTTTTACCAACGCCATTAACACCAACAAATAAAATAACAGTTGGACCTGATTCAGCTTGCGCAATAGAATTATCTTCGTCTTTACCCTCTGATTCATACAAATCTACCAATTTTTCAATAATTGCTGCAGAAACAGCATCTGGATTGCTTACATTTCTTAATTTAACTTCTTCTTGTAACTCACGGCTAATTTTCATAGCCGTTTCAAATCCAACATCAGCTTCAATTAAAGTTTCTTCTAACTCTTCAAAAAAATCTTCATCGACTGTTCTAAAATTAGCAAACAGTGAGTTTAAGCGTTGTCCAAAGGTTTTTCTTGATTTTTCAAGGCCTTTATCATATTTTTCTTGTTCAGATGATTCTGGTTCTTCACCTGTAAAAGCTTGCTTAATTCTACTAAATATTCCCATCTGTAGCGCCTCCTAATCTTTTATTAGTATATCAAACCGTTTTGTCTAATGATACCGAAACCATTTTAGAGATACCAGACTCTTGCATTGTAACACCATACAAAATATTAGCTTCAACCATTGTTCCATTTCGATGCGTTATCACAATAAATTGCGTTTCTTGATGAAATGATTTTAGATAACTAGCAAATCGAGCTACATTTGCATCGTCAAGCGCAGCTTCTGCTTCATCCAAGATACAAAAAGGAACTGGTTTTACTCTTAAAATAGCAAATAGTAGCGTAATTGCGGTCAAAGCTTGTTCTCCGCCAGAAAGTAAACTCAAACTTTGAACTTTTTTACCAGGCGGCTGCGCTAGAATATCAATTCCAGTTGTTAAAAGATTTTCTGGATCAGTTAATTCTAATCTAGCTTTACCACCACCAAACATAACAGGGAATATCTCCTCAAATTTCTTAGAGATATCAATAAAACTAGCTTTAAATCTTTTTTCAACTTCAGTATCCATATCCATCATAGTTTTCTTTAATTGTTCATCGGCTTCTAATAAATCATTTTGTTGGTCTAATAAGAATGAGTAACGTTCATTAACTCTTTCAAATTCATCAATCGAGGCCACATTAACCTCACCAATTTCTTTTAGCCCTTTTCTCAATAATTTTTGTTGCGCCAAAATTTGTTCAAGAGGTTGCTGACTTTCTAATTTTTCAGCCTCTTCAAAAGTCTGTTGAAAATCACTAGCTAGCTTAGCTAGAAACTCATCAAGCGACTCATTAAGTTGTTGTTGTTGATTTTCAGCTTTGATTTTATCTGCAATAATATTTCTCTGCAACTCAGATAAACGAGATAAATGGCTATTTTCTTCAGTTAAAGTTTGATTAATATTAGTTCTGTTCTTTTTAAAATCAGCTAACTTTAAATCGGCTTCTTCTGCTTGCCTTTGAAATTCTTGTAATTCTTTTTGGATATCTTTTTCTTTCACCTGACTATTTTCGGTATTTCTGAGTAAGTCTTGATGTTGTTGATTTATCAATGTAGCTTTATCAACTAATTCCTGAATATCGTTATTCAGCAGCATAACATTAGCGTGTTGCTGTTTTAATTGTTCTTGGAATACTAATAAACTTTCACGATGGTTTTGTTTCTTAACTTGTTGCTGCTGTTCAAATTGATTACTATTTTTTAATTGTAAGTCAATATCAGAAATATCATTATTTGCTACTTGTATTTGTCGTGCTAATTCAATAATTTTTTGTTCATTGTCTTTAAATTTTATTTGGTTATTAATTTTATCAGTTTGATTTTTTTCAAATTCATCATATTTTTCAGTCGTTTTAAGTTCTTGCTGTTCTAAAATTAACCGACTAGTTGTTAATTTAGATTGTGTTGTTTGATATTGACTTTTTAAATCAACAACAATCAATTCAAGCGACTCGATCATTTCTTTTTGCTTTTCAACAGTCACTCTAGCTTCATTGCCACGAACTTCACGAGCCTCTAATTCTTGTTGCATTTTTTGGATACTTTCATCTAATTGTAGAATAGTTTGCTTCTGATTTAACAATCCACTGGTATGTTGCTGTTTACCACCAGTTATTGCACCACCTGCATTTATTACTTCTCCAGTCCGTGTGACAACTTTAACTCGATGATTCAAATCACGACTAACTTTAATTGCCGTATCCATATCTTCAACGATAATTGTTGTCCCTAGCAAATACTGACTAATTTCAATAAATTGAGGTTCAACTTTAATTAACTCTGACGCAATACCGATGACTCCTTCATACTTTAAGACGAAACGTTGTGCATCACCGATAGAACGTCCCTTAATAGCTGAAATAGGCAAAAATGTTGCCCGACCAAATTTATTATCCGTTAAAAATTTAATTGCATTCTTTGCAACAGACTCTTCTTGCACAACTACCTGTTGTAATTGCGCACCCAATGCTGTCTCTATTGCTTGATTAATTTCCTTTGGGACCGTAATTAATTCTGCCACTGAACCATATAAACCAGGAAACTTATTTTTTTCTTTTAAAATTGCTTTAACGCCTTGATAATAGCCGTTATAACTATTTTGCGTCAAAAGTAGATTATCCTTTTTATTTTTCGCCTGTACTAAAACGTTTGATGCTTCAAACCATCTACGTTGCTGTGCCTCGTAAGAATCGTTATTTTTTTTCAAGGCAATCTTTAATTTAGCTAATTCTTTTTCTTCATTAATTAATTTATTATCAATCAAATTAAATTCAGTTTTTTTAGTTTTAAAATCGTTTTTTGCTTGTGTTAAATACTCTTGTTCAGTAGCTAATAAGTCATCATTAACCTTAGCCTGTGAATCAAAATTTAATGTTTTTTGTAAAAACTCATTCTCACTTTGTAATCGTGTACGTTGTTGAATAGTATCATTAACAACGCGCCTTAATTCTTTTGAACGATCTTGTCCAGAAATATCCGCTGTTTCTAACGTTTTATCAATCGCTTCAATAAACATGTTCTCATCAGTAATATTTTTCTGTAAAGCTAATGACCGCTTATCTAAATTAGCTAATGACTCTTGTTTCAAAATAATTTGTTCATTCACCGATTCTTGTTCTTTTTTTAATTCTGTTATTTTTTGCTTTTCAAAATCTTTTTTTTGAGTTGATATATTACTTTGACCCATCAACCGTTCTTTATTAATTGTTAAATCTAATAGTTTGTTTTGTGTATGATCAATCATTTTTTCAATATTCTCTAGTTCTGAGCGATAACCTGCAATTTCATGTTCTTTTACAGTGACCTTAGTCTTATAATCACTATCCATTTCAAGTAACTTATCTAACGAATGTGTGACATCCCTTTTTAGTTGCGATTGCCTTTTAATTTCTTTAACCAACCGACTAAGTTCTAACTCATCAAATTGCTTTTTTTGAGATAAATAATCCTTTGCCAAACTACTTTGCTCACGTAAAGGTTCAACTTGTCCTTTAAGTTCAAAAATAATATCAGAAACCCGGTTAAGATGACCTTTTGTTTCTTCTAATTGGCGAGTGGCAATATTTTTTTCTTGTTTATATTTTAAAACACCAGCAACTTCTTCAATAATCGAACGTCTGTCTTCGGGCTTACTATTAAAAATTTCAGCAACTCTACCCTGAGAAATGATTGAAAATGACTCTTTTCCAAGACCAGTATCCATGAATAGATTGGTTATATCTTTAAGACGACACTGCTTTTGATTAATTAAAAACTCGCTGACACCATCTCTAAATAATCGTCTTGTAACGGTTATTTTTTCAGGATTATCTTGAATATAAAAATCAGAATTATCAAAAATAATACTAACTTCAGCACGATTAACTGCTGATCTGTTCCCTGAACCAGCAAATATAACGTCAGGCATTTTATTTCCACGTAAATTTTTGGCTGATTGTTCACCAAGTACCCAGCGAATTGCTTCAATAATATTACTTTTACCGCTACCGTTAGGACCGACAATACCAGTCATCCCGTCTTTAAATTCAATTGTTGTTTTGTCTGCAAATGATTTAAAACCATTAATGACTAAAGACTCTAATTTCATCCGTCACTAACCCCCTGAACATTTTTACTTTCTGAGTAATCCTAATGCATTACTTGCTGCTTGTTGTTCTGCAACTTTTTTAGAATGTCCTGCCCCTTGTCCAATGATTTTGCCATCAGCACTGACAGACATAACATATTGTCTGTCATGCTCTGGACCAAGGTCATCAACAACATCATAGGTAATGACAACATCACCATCTTTTTGTAAAAACTCTTGTAGCGACGTTTTATAATCCATAACATGGTCAAACCAGCCTAAGTCTAATTTTGGAAAAATAACTTTCCTGATAAATGTTTCAACAGCTAATTTACCTTGATCTTGATAAAGCGCTCCTACAAAAGATTCAAAAATATCACATAATAACGCAGGTCTTTGACGTGCATTTGATTTTTCTTCACCTTTACCTAAACGAATAAATTCATCAAATCGGCATTCTTTAGCAAATGCGCTGAAACTCTCTTCACATACCATTGCAGCTCTTAGACGCGTTAATTTCCCTTGTGGCAGCATTGTATACCGCTGATATAAATATTCTGAAACTGTTAATTGTAAAACAGCGTCTCCTAAAAATTCAATTCGTTCATAAAATTTTAAATTTTCTTTGGGATGTTCATTTACATATGATGCCTGTGTGAATGCTTCATCTAATAAATCCGTATTCACAAATTTAATATTAAAATCTTCTGCTAACATTTCATTTAAACCTTTAATCATTATTATCCTCCGTTATTATCATTATTGCTCTTACAATTATACCTGTTTTAATCACTAAAAGGTACTCCATACAAAAAAAGCGCTGACAAATATCATTGTCTAACGCTTTTAATGAACGATTTAATATACGTGTTGAATTATTATTTTTGGTTAGCTTTAATAAAAGTGACAACGTCTCCGACAGTTGTTAAACTTTCTGCATCTTCATCAGAAATTTCTGCACCAAATGTATCTTCAAGTTCTAAAACGAACTCAACAACATCAATTGAATCTGCATCTAAATCCTTTTTAAAATCTAAGTCATTCGTAATTTTTTCTACTGGCAAATCAAAATGTTCGTCTATAATTTTAACAATTTTTCCAAAAATTTCTTCTTCTGTCATTCCAATAGCCTCCTTTTGAATCATGACGTAATTTTAACCATTTTTCAGAGAAATGTCTAGTTAATTTTATTTTCACTAGTTTCCTTTTCAAAATAGTTAACAATATTAGGTACTACATCTGTATTAACCATATCATTGATTTGGTTAATTGTGTAATAAACAACTTCAGCCTTACTTGATCCATGTGATTTTACAACTGGTGCTTTAATACCTAGTAAAACCGCACCGCCATACTTAGGTGAATCCATTTTATTCTTCAATTGTTTTAAACTTGGTTTCAGTAAAAGTGCACCAATTTTAGCACGCAAGCCACCACTCATAATGGCACTTCTGAGTAATGAAAACATTCCTAAAGCTGTCCCTTCAACGGATTTTAAAACAGCATTACCTGTAAATCCGTCAGAAACAACAATATCAGCTTTACCAGAAAGCAAATCATTAGATTCAATATTACCCACAAAATTTAATTCGGTATCGTTTTGTAATAATTGGTACGCTTCTTGCGTCACTTTGTTGCCTTTATGTGGTTCTGTCCCATTATTTAATAAACCAATTTTAGGATTACTAATATGGCGAACATTTTTAGCGTAATAGTTACCTAAGACAGCATATTGATGCAAGTGTTCAGGTTTACTATCCGCATTGGCTCCAGCATCTAATAAATTTACAGTATTATCACTAGAAATAACTGGCAATGTTGCTAATAAACCAGGTCGTGGAATACCCTTAATACGGCCAATTATAAACAAACCAGCAGCAAGTAGTGCCCCTGTATTACCGCATGAAAATACGGCATCATTCTCACCATCTTTAACAGATTGAGCTGCTAAGACCATTGATGCTTTTTTCTTTGAACGAATTGCCTTAACTGGTTCATCATTCCCATCAATTTCCTCATCCGTGTGAACAATTGTGATATTTTTATCATCTTTTAAGAATTCACGAATTCTTTTTTCATCTCCGTACAACGTAAATTGAATGGTGCTATCTTCGTCTCTAGCACGTTCAACGCCCTCGACGATTGATTGCGGTGCAAAATCGCCGCCCATTGCATCAACTGCTAACTTCATAATTATATTCTCCTAACTTATTTAATCGAATTTTAAATCTGTATTTTGATGGTTTTTTAAATAATCGTTTAGTGGTTTAAATTCAGGATTACTTTCAAAGTCATCTCTAAAAACTATTTCGTGCGCTTCTTGTTGGGCCACTTGTAATGCATTGATATCACCTATGGGATCACCGATTTTAAAATCAGGTATTCCAGATTGCTTACGGCCTAATACATCGCCAGCACCTCGCAACTCTAAATCTTTTTGCGAAATGACGAAACCGTCTGTTGTCTCTGTCATAATTTGCATGCGCTGTCTTCCAAAATCATTTTTAGGATCAGCAATTAAAATACAATAAGATGCTTTCTTACCACGGCCAACCCGACCTCGTAATTGATGTAATTGCGCTAACCCAAACCGTTCAGCATTATGAATCATCATCACAGTAGCATTAGGTACATCAACGCCGACTTCGATAACCGTTGTTGAAACCAATATTTGATATTTATTGGCCTTAAAATCGGCCATAATCTGATCCTTTTCATCATTCTTCATTTTGCCATGCAGTAATCCAACTTTATATTTTGGCTCAAATATTTCTTTCATATTTTCGTATAAAGCTAATGCATTTTTTAAATCTAGTGTTTCAGATTCATCAATTAGTGGTGTAATAATATAAGCTTGTGAGCCTTGAATCAACTGTTCTTTAATGAGATCGATTCCTTTACCTACTTGAGAACTCTTTAACCAAGATGTCGAAATAGGTTGGCGTCCTGCAGGTAGTTCATTAATCGTAGAAACATCCATTTCGCCATAAGCAGTGATTGCTAGCGTCCTAGGGATTGGCGTGGCCGTCATTGCTAAAACGTCCGGTTCAGCCCCCTTCTCTCTTAAAATGCGACGTTGATTCACACCAAATCGGTGTTGCTCATCAGTAATAACTAATCCAACGCGACTGAATGACACATCAGGTTGAATAATCGCATGTGTTCCAATAATTAAATTAACCTCACCTGATTCAAGATGTGCTAATAGTTCACGTCTAGCTTTAACTTTCATTGACCCAGTTAAAAGTGCAACATTAACTGGGAAATCTGCGAATAAGGTAGCCATGTTATTGGCATGTTGTTCAGCTAATATTTCTGTTGGCGCCATTAAAACGGCTTGATAGCCCGCCGTAATAGCCGCGTACATCACAATTGCTGCAACAATTGTTTTACCTGATCCAACATCACCTTGAAGTAATCGATTCATATGGATTGGTTGTTTCATGTCTGAACAAATTTCATTAACGACTCTTTTTTGAGCTGCCGTTAATTCAAATGGTAACGTCTGAATGAATTTTTTCAATTCATTATTTTGATAGTTAATTTTAATACCATCATTTTTAGTATCATTTCTTTTAATATACTGTAATTTCAATTGAAATAAAAAGAACTCTTCAAAAATAGCCGTCCGTTTGGCATCATGAAAATCTTTTTCATCCTGTGGAAAGTGAATATCATGTAACATCGTCTTACAATCAATTAAACGATACTTTTTAATCAGGTCATTTGGTAATATTGAATCAATTTGATTCGCATATTGCTCAAATGCTTGTGTAATTAACTGTCGAATTGCCGATTGATGAATATCTTTGGAAGAACGATATATCGCTGATAACCTATCATCATTTTGCTTCGTCAATAACTTCATCCCAGATAAACTTTTTCTTTTATCATCCCATTTACCATACACAGCTACTTCTTTACCAATCTCAAATTGTTTTTGCAAAAAAGGCTGATTAAAAAAACTAACGGTTATATTATCACTATCAATTAGTAATCTAACGTTTAACAGATTTCTTTTCTGACCAAACCGAATTAAAACTGGTTCAGAAGAGACAATTCCTTTTAGAGTTACTTTTTCTTGATCAGTAATTTCAGATAATTTTTTTGCTTTTAAATCGTCATAACGATACGGATAAAATGTTAATAAATCTATGATTGTATTAATTCCTAATTGATTAAGTGCAGTCAATTTTTTAGGCCCAACACCAGTTAAAACACTAACTGAATCATTCAATGATGACATTATGATACCTCACTTTCTACGGAATATAAAAAGCAGGAGAGAACATAGTCTCATCCCACCTTTACTTTTTACTATTTATTCAACTGAAATTAGGTATGGATAGACCGGTTGGTCTCCTTCGTGAATTTCGACTTCTAAATCTTCATCAATTTCATAAATGGCTTCTTCGATTTCTTTAGCTTCGTCCTCAGAACCGTCTTCACCCACAATAATTGTGATAATTTCGCTGTCTTCATCCAACATTTCTTTAGTCATTTCAATTGCAACTTTTTTACGATCATTATCGGTTACTTTGATGCTACCATCAATAATACCCATATAATTATCTTTTTTAATCTCAATACCTTCAATTGTTGTATCTCTAACTGCAATTGTTACTTGACCAGAAGTTACTGTATCCAAGTTTTCAATCATAGCATCTTTGTTTTCTTCTAATGTACTATCAATATTAAAACCAAGCATTGCTGTCATTCCTTGAGCGATTGTACGACTTGGTACAACAACTGTTGGAACTGTTGAAACTTCAACAGCTTGTTCAGCAGCTAAGAAAATATTTTTATTATTAGGTAAAATAATCACATTTTTAGCTTTAGTTGCTTCAATTGCCTTAACAATATCTTCCGTACTTGGATTCATTGTTTGACCACCACTTAAAATATAAGAAACGCCTAAACTTTTGAAAAGTGTCGCAACACCAGAACCAGATGAAATTGAAATAACTGCAATTTCGCTAGGTACTGCAGTTTCACTTGTTTCTTCAGTCTCTTCTTCATCATTTTCCAAAATTGTCTCATGTTGTTGACGCATATTATCAACCTTAACTTTGATTAATGAACCATAATGTTGACCATAAGTCATCACTTCACCAGGATTTTCTGTATGTACGTGAACTTTAACAACTTCATCATCGGCCACAACAAGAAGAGAATCACCAATTTCACTTAAATGATTTCTAAATTCATCATAATCAAATTTACGATCAACTAAACGACCAGCACCCAATTTAAGCATGATTTCTGTACAATAACCAAATTTAATATCTTCAGTACTTAATTTACTTTGAACACTCTGATGGTGACTGGCATTAACCATTTCATCCATTTCTTTTTCATTTGGTTTGTATTCTTCACTAATTGTTTCCTTACCAGTTAAGGCATCAAAGAAACCTTCATAAACAAATGTTAATCCTTGACCACCTGAATCAACAACACCAACCTCTTTTAAAACAGGTAATAAATCCGGTGTTGTTGCTAATGCTTTTTTAGCAGCTACATAAGTTGCTTCCATAACGACGATAACATCATCGCTCTCAGAGGCAGCTTTATTTGCAGCCTTAGCGGCTTCTCTTGCAACTGTTAAAATAGTTCCTTCAGTTGGTTTCATAACGGCTTTATACGCGACTTCTACGCCACCTGTCAAAGCATCTGACAAATCAGTAGCAGTTAAAACCTCTTTAGCTTGGATCCGTTTATAAAAGCCTCTAAAAATTTGTGATAAAATAACGCCTGAGTTGCCTCGAGCACCCATCAGTAAACCTTTAGCTAAAATCGAAGATAGTTCACCAACATGTTCAGAAGGTGAATCTTGAACATACTTTGCCCCACTTGCGAACGAAAGGTTCATATTTGTACCTGTATCACCATCTGGCACTGGAAATACATTCAATGAATTAATAAATTCGGCATTTTTAGCCAATCGTTGTGAGCTAATTTGGACCATTTTTCTAAATTCTTGGTCCGTAATTTTCGTAACAGTCACTTCTTTTTCCTCCTTGGTCACTACTAAAATAGCTAGTTACTAATCGCCTAGTACGCGAACGCCTTGTACTAACACGTTAACTGAATTAGCAGATACACCTAGCATTGTTTCTAAATTATACTTCACTTTTTCTTGAACATTACGACAAACTTCAGATATTTTTGTGCCATAGCCAACAATAATGTAGACATCAATAGCAACACCATTATCTTCCTGGCGAACAACAACACCTCTAGAATAATTATCTCTTCTTAAAATTTCATTCACATTGTCACGAATTTGGTTTTTACTTGCCATTCCGACAATCCCAAAAATTTCAGTTGCGGCACCGCCGACAACTGTCGCAATAACTTCATTATCAATATCAATCGTACCGAATTGCGTTTTGATCTTAACAGCCATAAGAATAGCCTCCTTATATTTTCACACAATCAATAAGAGTATTTTATCATAGGATATGGTAGAATAAAAGAAAAATAGCATCTAAGAAAATTCTATTCCCCTACCTTCGGGAATTTCAAGCTGTCAAGCAAATTTACTTGAAAGAAAAGTATTGCATTATATGGCTAAATATGATATTTTTGTTTAGGTAAGTAAGCATAGCTTTGCTTTTTAAGTGAATTGCAGAGGAGGATATGAATATGGCAAAAGATTTTATTACAGGACGTAAGACTACTTTCGGTAAGAAACGTTCTCATGCATTGAACCAAACAAACCGTAGCTGGAAACCTAATTTACAAAAAGTTCGCATCTTAGTTGATGGTAAACCTAAAAGAGTTTATGTATCTGCTCGCGCTTTAAAGTCAGGTAAAGTTACCCGTGTTTAATTCAATTTAAAAAGACTCAGCATTTATGCTAAGTCTTTTTTTTTGCTCTATTTTTCGTCATCACGACTTTGAATCACAATAATAATACCAGATTCAAAACTAAACTCACCTGTATCCCCCATAAATTCATTACTTGCTAATGAAATCGGGTTCACAAAATTAATTTGATTCAATGTATACTTCTCATCTATTAAACTCAATTTTTTAACTGGTGACAGTGGAATAAATGCAAGATATTTTTTATCATCTTCTTTTATTAACTGATACTTACCAGATTTAAAGAATCGAATTGAATTTTGTTTATCAACTAAACAAATTTTTTCAAACATTGTATTAAATGGCTCTCTAAAAATAAAAAACAAATTAGCCAATAAATGATCAATTCGACCACCTGTAGCGCCATAAATCGTCACTGAATCAAACTCAAATTCAGATATGGCTTCTCTCAAAGCAAATTCAGTATCTGTATCATCTTTTTCAGGATTAGCTATTTTAATTTTTTTACTATGATTAGATACTAAATTAAATTCACTTTCAGTCATTGAATCGAAATCACCAATCGATAGCTCAGGTGTAATACCTAGTTTTATTAATCGCAATGCACCTCTGTCAACACCAATCCACGGTCCACGAACGTTACCATCCACTAATTCCTTAGGCCACTGTTCCTTAGGTCCACCGACTAAGATATTGAGTTTCATTTGGTTGCTTCTCTTAACTTATTAATTTGTTCAGTTGGATTATCACTATTGTAGATGTATGAACCAGCTACTGCGACTGTTGCACCACTATCAAGACATTCCTTAATCGTTTGATCATTAACACCACCATCAACTTCAATATCAAAATCATAATTTTGAACTTGTTTGATACGGTCTAATTGGTCAATTTTACGTTTCATTTCTGGAATAAATGATTGTCCCCCAAATCCAGGGTTAACAGTCATCACTAATACTTGATCAACAAGTGGCAAAATTTGTTTAATTGTCTCTAGGGATGTTCCTGGGTTAATAACCACTTCAGCTTTCACACCTAATTTTTTAATATGTTGAATAACACCAAAAATATGGGGAGTTGATTCAACATGAACCCCAATAATATCAGCACCTGCCGCAGCAAATTCTTCAATATAAGATTCTGGATTTTCTACCATCAAATGACAATCCAAAACCATTTTTGTTAATGGTCTAATTGCTTCAACGACGTTTGCACCAAAAGTTAAATTAGGCACAAAATGGCCATCCATAATATCAATATGTAAATATTCTGCACCAGCTTGATCAACAACTTTAATATCCTTTTCCAAGTTTGCAAAATTAGCGCTTAAAATAGAAGGTGATAATTTCATTTTGGTCATCTCATTTCTTATAGTTTGGTTTTTGATCAACAATTAATTGATTAAATTGTAAATAATTTTTGTACCGACTCTGTAATAAATTACCTTGTTCAAGTGCTGCTTTAACTGCACATTTAGGCTCCTTAATATGCAAACAACCTCTAAATTTACAGCCAACAGATAGTTCATTTAATTCTGGAAATAACTTTGGTAACTCTTCTTTTGACATATCAAATAAATCAAAAGAAGAAAATCCAGGTGTATCAGCAATTAGCCCACCTGCAATAGGCATTAATGTTACCTTACGAGTAGTATGTTTACCACGATGTAAGGCTTTTGATATCTCAGCCGTCTGCAACTCCAACTCTGGCATAATTTTATTTAGTAATGTTGATTTTCCTGCACCAGTCTGACCCATTACGACTGCAATTTTACCCGGAAAGGTATCTTGTAATTCTTTAACCACAACATCTTCATTTTTACCAAATGGAAAAAATGTTGGATAGATTTGACTATAAGCTTCAATAATACTGCTTATTTCAACTACTTTCTCTTCAGGAATTAAATCGCCCTTTGAAAAGTATAAGACTGGCTTAACATGATGCGATTCTAGCATAATTAATTGTCTATCTAATAGATTGCTTGAAAATGCTGGTTCAACACATGACGTTACAACAATTGCTTCATCAATATTAGCTACTGGTGGTCGAATTAAGCTGTTTTCTCGATCATGAATATTAAGAATATAGCCTTCTTTTTTATTTTCAGCTTTGAAGTCAACCCAATCGCCAACTAGTGGTGCCTGGTTAGAATTTCTAAAATTACCTCGAGCCCTTGTTCGATAAGTTTCGCCTTCGACATCAACGTCGTAAAAGCCACTTAATGATTGTCTAATCTGACCTGTTACCAATAAATTAACCTCCTTTAACTGGACTCATGTAACCGTTTTATATGATTAATTAAAAAATAGATTAGAAGTTTACCCTCTAATCTAATTTTACCACATCTTTTATTTAATTTTTAGTTACATTATCATTTTCCGCAATTACTTCACCATCACGCAAAATTTTATATTTTCCTGCTTTTCCAGAATCTAAAACAAATGATAATTTAAAATCAGTATCTTTTGTAATTGTTTTCCGTTCATAAATATCATCAATGTTATGTGTTTTGTCTTCAATATAAATTTCAATAGCATTTTCATCTGCTTTTGATTCTGAAGAACTTGAACTAGAGCTGGAACTATCATCTGACGACGAGTCTTTGTCCTCATCCGTATCTTTTTCTTCATCAACTGAACTTGAACTTTCTGACACAATTGATTTGAATGGAACAGATATAGTCCTGGTAAATTCATCAGTTGTGACTTTTTTTCCTTTAGAAATAACAACTGATAATCGATCACCTTTAGAAAAAGAGCTTCCTTCTGCTGGTGATTGTTTAATAACTTGACCTTTGTCAACTGAATCTGAGTAGGCCTCGCTAATTGTCAGATTACCACCTAATTCGCTTGTATAATCCTGAACACTTTTTCTTGTATATCCTGTTAAATCTCTAAGTGTATACACTTTAGGACCTGAACTAACTGTCAATGTAATCACTGTATCACTCGGAACTACCTTATCACCCGCTGTGACATCTTGCGCCATAATTTCATTTTCAGTCACAGATTCTGACTCTTCCGTTTCTTTTTCAACTTTAAAGCCATCATTTTCTAACGTTGTTTTAACATCCTCATAATTACTACCAACGTAATTCTCGATTGTTATCTTAGCTTTTCCCTTTGATACCATTACATCAACCTGATTTTTTTCTCGAATTATTTCATTCTTCTTAGGTGTTGAATTAATGATATTACCACTATCAACGGTTTCACTATTTGTTCGAGTAATTTTACCAAGTTTCAAATTTTTGTCTGCTAAATTTGATTTTGCTTCACTAACTGTCATTCCGCTTAAATCAGGGACCTTAACTTCTTTTGGTGAACTCATTGCAAGAATCGCACCACCCAGAATAAGAGCGACAAAAGCAAAAATGATTGCGCCGATAGTCCATTTTTTACGACGACTCATTTTCTTTTTCGTATCTTTTTTTACATCTGGTTCCTGATTCGGACTAAGTGTTTCTACAGTCTGCTTATCAAATACCGGCAATACTTTAGTTTCACCACTGATAACCTCTTCAGGCTGCCACTTTGCCACATTTTTTTTAGCCAAAGATTCTCGCAAAGCAATTGACATTTCTCCAGCAGATTGGAACCTATCTCGCGGTACTTTACTTGTTGCTTGTAAAACAACATTTTCAAGAGACTGCGGAATATTAGGATCAAATTCCCGAACAGATGGCACATCACTTTGAAAATGTTTTAGGGCAATTGAAACAGCTGTTTCACCTTCAAAAGGAACTCGCCCAGTTAACATTTCATACAAAATAATACCAAGCGAATAGATATCAGATTGTTTTGTTGCCATGCTACCTCTAGCCTGTTCTGGCGAAAGATAATGAACAGAACCCAATAAAGTATTAGTTTGTGTTAACGAATGATCAGCCAATGCCACAGCAATACCAAAATCTGTAATTTTAGCATTACCATCTGCATCTATTAAAATATTTTGTGGTTTTAAATCACGATGAATAATACTGTGATCATGTGCTACTTCTACAGCTGATAAAATTTGAGTCATAATATCAATCACAACTTGATATGGAATTGGGAACCTTTTTGCTATATATGTTTTTAAATCATGTCCCGGCACATATTCCATGACCATAAATTGCAGTCCGTCTACTTCACCGACATCATAAACATTCACAATATTTGGATGAACCAATTCAGTTGTTGCCAATGCCTCACGTTTAAAACGTCTAACAGTATCTTGATCATCCCTTAAATCGACTCGCAATACTTTAACAGCTACTGGTCGATCCAAAATTAAATCAGTCGCAAGATAGACATTTGCCATGCCACCTTCGCCTAATGAATTTATTATTTTATAACGTTCATTAAAAATTGTATCAGGTTTCATTACACTATCCCCCGATCATTGCTAACCAGGAGTGCGGTAATGTTATCTAATCCGCCTGCCTTATTGGCCAATCTAATTAATTCCGAGCCTTTTTCTTCAACAGTTGTAGTATTTTTTAAGACCGTCTTGATTTCATCATCAGAGACCATATTAGTTAAGCCATCTGTGCATAATAATAATAAATCACCCGACTCAGAATCATTAACCGCAATATCAGCATCAGCATCTGACGAGATACCTAAACTTCTTGTAATCATATTCTTTTGCGGATAATTTTTAGCATCTTCTACGGTTAGTTCGCCACGCTTAATTAATTCATTCACTACTGAATGATCTTCAGTTAATTGATAAAGTTCTTTGTCACGTAATAAGTATCCTCGGCTATCACCAATATTGGCAACAATATATTTTTCTTCAAAGAATATGGCACATACCATTGTTGTGCCCATACCTGAAAGATCTTCATATTGATTAGACTTTTCAATAATTTGTTTATTTTCCATCTCTACTTCTTTGGTTATCCATTTAATTGCATCACTGGGCTGGCTAAAATTAGTTCCTTCAAATCGAAATCCCATGTGTGAAACGGCCATTTCTGAAGCAACATCTCCGCCCAAATGACCACCGATACCATCTGCAACCATCACAAAAGAAATACCACTTTTATTGTGAAAGACACCGACGTAATCTTCATTATTTTCTCTGACACTACCTACATCTGTTTGATAGGCAACTTTCATTCTTACACCTCGAGTCTAAAGTTGTTTTTCTAAACATGTAATGAAAAATCCATCTGAATGATAATCATCCGGATAAATAGTTAATTCTTTATCGTCTCTATTTTCTTTTAATGCCAAAGCAGTTGGCGTTTCAATCACTTTAAATTCAGGATGAGTTTCAACAAACTGGTTAACAACATCCTTATTTTCAATATCTAAAATAGTACATGTACTATAAGTTAAGCGACCACCTTTTTTCAAAGTTGGTGCCACTTTGTCTAAAATAGCTAATTGAATTTTTTGTAAATTATTTGAATCAGCTAATGTTTTTTCATATTTAATTTCTGGTTTACGACGTAATAATCCAATTCCAGAACAAGGTGCATCAACAAGAATTGAATCAAAATATTCATTATCAAATTCTTCTGAAATTAAACGTGCATCTAATACCATCTCCTCAACAACACTAGATAAACCTAAACGTTTAGCATTATCACCGATTAATTTAACTTTGTGTGCATGAATATCTAACCCTACAACTTCACCAAATAAAGTTTCATCTAGGAATGATGCAATATGGGTTGTTTTTCCACCTGGTGCGGCACATGCATCTAAAACTTTATCACCTGGTTGAATATTCATTGCGTCAGCAACTAACATTGCACTTTCATCTTGAATCGTAATTAACCCATCGTGATAAACGCCACTATCAGGAGCAAATCCATTAGTCACTAATAACCCAACTGGTGAAACTTGACTACGTTTCACCTCAAAGCCTTCATTTTCCATTTTTTCAATGACTTCTTCGACAGTTGCTTTAGCTGTATTTACTCTAACAGATTGATCAGGTGCTTCATTGATTGAAGCCAACAAATGTGTCGCTTTTTCTAAGCCTACTTGTTTAATTAATTCGTTTACCAACCAAACTGGTGTACTACTTTCAATACTCAAACGTTCAATATCATCTTTAATTTCAGAAACAGGACGGATACCTTCACGCTCAATTGCATGTAAAACACCAGTAACAAATTTACGCGTACCTGCATGGCCTTTTCGTTTTGCAATTTCAATTGATTCATTAAAAATTGCGCGAGTTGGAATTTTATCAAGATAATGCATCTGATAAATGGCACTCAATAGTAATTCTTGAACCCAATTATCCATTTTGCTAGGATTTTTAACAAATGGTGCCAACCAATATTCTAAAGTGAGACGTCTTTGGATAACACCGTAAACTAGTTGTGTTAATAAATGAGCATCCCGAACTTCCATATGATTATTCTTAATCACTTGGTTCAACGCAATATTTGAATACGTCCCTTGTTTAGCAACTCTTGTTAAAAGATCAACTGCTAAGAATCGGGGTGTCGTTTTTAAATCAGTTGTCATACATCAATCACCTGTTGTCCTTCTTTTATTCCTTGCCCACTACCGTTTAGGTAGTCGACAATGGTTTGTTTTGATTTACCATCTGGTTGAAGCGAATTAATAGCTAATACGGTCCCATCACCACAAGCAATTTCAAGTGATTTTTTAGCTACTTCAACTACTTTTCCAGCAGATAAAATAGTTTTTTTATCTAGTACAGTTATATCCCATATTTTAGTTCTCTTACCCTTTAAAATCGTATATGCACCAGGTACCGGTCTTAAGCTACGAATTTTCCAGTCTATTTCATTAGCCGTTTTTGAAAAATCAAGGGCTTCTTCTTCTGGTTTAATGGTAGGTGAAAAGGTTACTTTATCTTCATTTTGTGGTGTTGATTCACTTGTACCATCAATTAGTTTTGGTAATGTTTCAAGTAATAGTTCCTTACCTAATAAACTTAATTTTTCAAACATTGAACCAGTATCATCATTATTTTCAATTTTAATTGCACGACGGCTAATAATATTTCCAGCATCCATTTTTTTAACCATATAAATAATGGTAATACCTGTTTCTTGTTCACCATTCATAATAGCATATTGAATTGGTGCGCCACCACGATATTTAGGTAATAGTGAACCATGGACGTTTATTGCACCAATTTTAGCAGATTCTAATAATTTTGTTGGTAAAAATTGTCCAAATGCTGCAGTTACCAAAAAATCGGGTGCCATTGCAATTACTTTGGCCATTTCATCGCTGCCACTTAATTTTTCTGGTTGTAATACCTCAATACCATGTTTTACTGCAACTTGTTTTACTGGTGATTGCGTTAAAATACGTTTTCGCCCAACCATTCGATCTGGTTGTGTCATAACAGCTTTCACGTCATAGCCGTTTTCAATTAAACTTTCTAAAATTGGAGCTGAAAATTCTGGTGTTCCCATAAATACAATTGACGTCATAATATCTCCTTAATTTAAATAAAGTTTACTGGTTCAGAATCAATCGTTAATTTTAAACCTTTTCGAACTTCGGCTTGAGATTTAGTCATTAACTCTCTTAGTCGTTCTTTTAATTGACCTTCTGATTTATACTTAATAACCACTTGATAATAAAAACGATTATTAACACGCATAATTGATTTTGGTGTTGGTCCAAGAATAATCGCATTCTTTGATAACACTGGTTTTAAAAATTGAACTGCTTCTAACATTTTTTTCGCTGCTCCAGCCTCATCCGTATAACTAGCAGTGAGCTGAATTGTATAATAATATGGTGGATAATTTTCCATATGTCGAACTGACATTTCTTTTTTATAAAATGATTCATAGTCATGATGCTTCGCATATTGAATCGCGTAGTGATCTGGATTAAAAGTTTGGATAATAACATGTCCTTCTTTTTCAGCTCGACCAGCTCGACCGCTCACTTGGGTTAATAATTGGAACGTTCTTTCACTTGATCTAAAATCAGGCAAACTAAGTGCTGTATCTGCATTAAGAACGCCAACTAACGTCACATCAGGAAAGTCTAACCCTTTCGCAATCATTTGTGTACCCAATAAAATATCAGCTTCTTTTGCGCCAAATTTAGCTAGGATTTTTTCGTGTGCGCCTTTTTTACGTGTCGTATCAACGTCCATTCGTAAAATTTTAGCCTCTGGATATAACGTTTTAAGTTCTTCTTCAACTTTTTGCGTACCTGTACCATAATATCTAATTTTTCGACTATGACAGTTAGGACAAGTTTTAGGAATACCTTCTTCATGTCCACAATAATGACATTTCATTGTATGAGTATCCATATGCAATGTTAAAGAAGTATCACAGTTAGGACAAGGTAGCACGAATCCACAATCTCGGCACATTACGAAAGATGAAAACCCACGACGATTTAACATTAAAACAGTCTGTTCATTTTTCTCAAGGCGCTTAGTAATTTCATGTCTAAGTGGCTCAGAAAAATTACTCTCACCAGTCTTTTTCATTTCTTCTCTCATATCAATTAGCGTAACTTCTGGCATGGGATGACCATTTATACGTTGAGGTAATTGTAACCACTCATACACGCCTTTTTGAGCTCTAGCACGAGATTCGAGGGATGGTGTTGCACTACCCAATATGACAGGACACTGATGTCTTTTACTTCTCCAAAGAACAACATCCCTTGCATGATACCTTGGTGTTTCATCTTGTTTATAGCTCGATTCATGCTCTTCATCAACAATAATAACGCCAATATTATCTAATGGTGCAAAAACGGCTGAACGTGCACCGACAACTACTTGCGCTTCTTTACGCTCAATCCGGCGCCATTCATCATAACGCTCACCGTCAGACAAACCGCTATGCAGGACCGCAACTAGATTACCAAATCGTGATTTAACTCGCTTAACCATTTGGGGTGTCAAAGCTATTTCTGGTACAAGCATCAAAGCTGTTTTTCTAAGTTCTAGCGCTTTTGCGATTGTCTGCAAATAAACTTCTGTTTTCCCACTCCCCGTCACACCTTGAAGTAAAAATGTTGTATTAGTTCCACTTTTAATAGCCTCATCGACAGCTAGCACCGCAACCTCTTGATCTGAGGTTAATTCTTGCATATTGGTTGGCTCAATAATTGTGTCTTTATATGGGTCCCGATATACCTCAGTCTCAACTTTTTCAAGCCAACCATTTTTTGCTCCAGCTGTAATTGTTGCAGGTGTCACGCCTATTTCCTCAACAACTTGTTTCTGAGGAATCAAGCTATCTTCAGTGAGTGATTGTAGATAGTCAATCAATAAGTGCTGTTGTTTAGCATTTTTACGTAAACCACTTCGAATATTTTCATATGCTTCGAATCCAAGTTTTGGTTGGATTGATATTTGCATTTTAACTTTAGCTTTATTGCCAACTTCATAAATCATCTCAGCCTTTTCAGCCTTGGTAAGTTGTAATAATTCTTTAATTATTTGAGCATCCATATGTTCTGGATCAAATTCAATAGAATCTTGACCTTGAAATAATTTATCTTGTAAATCTTCATCAATTTCGTCAATTAAACGAACTCGCTTTTTATAGGTTGCACGCATGACACTCGGTAAAACCATTTGTAAGGCAGTTATACGGAAGGAAAAGGTTTCATTAGCTATCCACTCAGATAAGTCTAATAATTCAGTATTCACAACAGGTCTTAAATCAACGACTGATTGAATATCTTTTACATGACCATCGAACTCATTCTTATCAAAAAGATCAATTACAAATCCTTGAACCAATCGTTTACCATTCCCAAATGGTACAATAACCCGCATGCCAATCTCAATCTGATTTGTTAATACTGCTGGGATTGAATACGTATATGGCTGGTCCGTTTGCATCGTAGGAACATCAACGATAATTTTTGCATATTGTGACATACTGAAACCTCCTTTCATTTAATTAACTGCTTATTTTACTACATCGCTTATAATAGTAGCTAATAATTCCTTAGCAATTTGCTTTTTACTTGTTTGCTTTATGAAATCATTTTTTCTGTTTGGTCTAAGCAGTGTTACCTCATTATCATTGCTATTAAATCCAATGGCAGAATTTGAGACATCATTTAAAACCAATAAATCTAAATTTTTCTTTTCTAATTTTTCTTGTGCATTTTCTAGTCCGTTTTGGGTTTCCGCAGCAAATCCGACTAAATACTGATTTTGCTTAATTTGGCCCAAATGTTTTAAAATATCTGGATTTTTTTCTAATATTAACGTTAAAGTAGATTCAGCTTTTTTTATTTTCTGATCTGCAACATTTTGTACACGATAATCTGAAACAGCTGCTGCCATTATCAAAATATTTTGGTCATCAAATCGCTTATTGATAGCTTCAGATAACTCTAACGCAGTTGTAACTCTAATTGTTGTCACGCCAATTGGGTCTGGCAACTGGCTTATTCCGCTAATTAAGGTGACATTAGCACCTAACTTTTGCGCTTCAATCGCAATTGCGAAACCCATTTTACCAGAAGAATCATTAGCGATAAAACGAACTGGATCGATTCGTTCTCGTGTACCACCAGCTGTCACTAAGACATTTTTACCTTCTAATGGTTTGTCACTATCCTCAAAGGAAGTTTGAATAACTGACATTATCACATTTAATTCGGGAAAACGTCCCTTACCTGAATAACCTTCTGCTAAAAAGCCTATTTCTGGTTCAATAATCTGAATGTTATTTCGTCCTAAAAATTTAAGATTACGTTGTGTAGCAGAATTCATTAGCATATGTTCATTCATTGCGGGCACAACAATTTTTTGTGCCTCAGTTGCTAATAAAGTGGTTGAAACAAAATCATCTGCGATACCATTGGCCATTTTTGCGATAATGTTTGCTGTCGCTGGTGCAATAACCATTAATTCTGCCCAGTCTGCAAATTCAATATGTGCAACATGCTCAGACTCTTTTCCTGAAAATAAATCAGTTAACACCCTATTTTTACTCAACGTTTCAAAACTCAAGGGTGTTACAAATTCAGTTGCAGCTTTGGTCATCGCAACTCGAACGCTAGCACCTTGTTTAATTAGTGCTCGGACTAATCCCAAACTTTTATACGCTGCAATACCACCTGTTACAACAAGACCGATTTTTTTATTTTCAAGTGTCATTTCATGTCGCCCCCATACCGAATTTATTCTATTCTCTATTGTATCAATTTTCTAAGAAATAAAATAGGAGTTAGGACAATTAGCTTGTCTTAACTCCTTTTCATTTAATCAGATTAACGAATATCTTCTTTTTCAACTGGATCAATAATTAAATCACCAGTAACAACTTCTTCCAAAGCACGTCCAACATTCTTTTTTGATTTGTAATTAGAAAGCATTGGTAGAGCGCCAGCATCTAATTCATGGGCACGTTTACTTGCTAACATAATTAATGAGTATCTTGAATCTACTTGTTTCAATAAGTCATCTACTGAAGGATATAAAATCATTTAAATACATCTCCTAATTGTTTTCTATAGTCAGGTAAAAATCGTTTTACACGCCAACGTTCAGCTTTAATAATCGTTTGAATTTTTTCAACAGCATCATTTATTTCATCATTAACAACCGCGTAATCGTAATTCTGCATCATATCAATCTCACCAATGGCTTTTGTCATTCGTTTATCAATAGTTGCAGAATCATCCGTTCCACGTCCTGTAATTCTTTGTCTTAATTCCATCAAATCAGGTGGCGTTAAGAAAATAAATAAACCATCAGAAATTTTTTCTCGAACTTGCATAGCACCTTGTACTTCAATTTCAAGAAAGACATCTTGACCAGCGTCAAGCATCTTATTTACATATTTTAACGGTGTTCCATAGTAATTGTCAACATACTTGGCGTATTCTAACATACCGCCCGTTGAAATTTCATTCTCAAATTCTTCTTTTGATACAAAATGATAGTCAACACCATCAACTTCGCCTTCTCGCATTTTACGAGTGGTCATTGAAATTGAATAAAGAAACTTATTGTCAGCTTGGTCAAAAATTGCTTTTCTTACGGTTCCTTTACCGACCCCTGATGGACCAGATAGTACGATCAACATTCCACGATTAGCCATTAAATTTGTAAACTCCTCTAAGATAAGTATTAATAAATAGTATGCACTTTTTACGGCTATTATTCAAGCTTTTTATGCGCTGTTGTCATCTTTTAAATATATTATAAATTAACACTTGCTTTACCGAACGTTTGTTCGTATAATGAAAATACAAACAAACGTTCGGGGAGGAACTTTATTATGCAAAATAAACAACAAACAACAATTCAAACTATTGGCTCAACACTACAATATTCATATCATAAAATTTTTGATTTAGATGACTTTATTTTAAGACCACAAATGCCTCAATTTCAATTAGCACTCTTTACAGAAAAAGTTTTAAAAATGAAAAAAACAATTATTTTACAATTAAATCCAACTGGATTTCAAAAAGAATTCCAAGAACTTCGTGGTACCTTACACCGACGTTCTGGTTCTAATCAATTAATATTTAAAACGCAATATACGAATATCACTTACCTTCTTACTGATAATCAACTCCGTTATATCGCTTTAATCGATTCAATATAAAAATGGTCACTTTCTATAACAACTAGAAAATGACCATTTTTTTATTTACGTTTAATTGTTGTTGGATCAAATTTTCTTTGAATAAGTGCCAAAATTGCATCAGCAATAACGGCCATTAGAGCTGTTGGCAATGCACCAGCTAAAATAATAGCTGCTCCATCAGTTGCATTTGTTCCTCGGATAATAATATCTCCAAGTCCACCTGCACCAATAAATGAACCAATTGCTGTAATACCAATTGCAACAACTAATGCATTTCTAATTCCGGCCATGATAACTGATAATGATAACGGTAACTCAATCATATAAAGGATTTGAAGTCTCGTCATTCCCATCCCTTTACCAGAATCAAGAACGCCAGGATCAACATTAATCATCCCTGAATACGTATTTTTTAAAATAGGTAATAGTGAGTAAAGTGCAACAGTTACAATAACTGTATTAACACCTAAACCTAGTCCCAACATAATAATAGATAACATTGCTAATGATGGTACAGTTTGAATAACATTAGCAGCACCTATTGCTACATCGCTCAATCTATGATGTTTTGAGATAAAAATTCCGATTGGAATCCCAATAATTGCAGCAATTATCACACCATATATTGAAATTAAAAAATGTCTTGTAAATTCTTGTAAAACATATAACCCATTATTACTAAAATAAGACATCAATTGATCAAAAGTATTCATATTAATCACCCGCCTTTTCGAAGTAATGATGTTCTTCTAAGAATTGTTTTGCAACTACTGCTGGTTCGTAAAAATCATTATCAACTTTGTAATTTAATGATTGCATTGTTGATAAATTAATTTTGTTTTTAAGTCGATCAATAAGCGGTGTTAATTCAGGATGTTCCTTCAAGATAGAATCATTTGCAACAAGGCTTGCTGAATATGGTGGGAAGAAGTGACGATCATCCTTCAAAATTTTCAGATCATAACTCTTAATTCGGCCATCAGTTGAATATCCAAGAACAACATCCATTTTACCCTTTGCCAAAGCGCTATAGACTAATCCAATCTGCATAGGATAAATGTTACCAAATTTAATATTATATTCTTTTTGGAAACCATCGTAACCATCACCTACACGGCTAATCCAGTTGGCATCAACACCGACTGTTAATTTAGATTCAATTTTTCTTAAATCAGATACTGTGTTTAAATTGTACTTTTTAGCTGTCTCTTTTGTAACCATAAATGCATAAGTATCAGCAAAACCTAAACTATCAAACCATTTCATTTGGAATCTATTTTCGAATCCATCTTTAACTATTTTATTAGCTTTAACGGTATCTTTTTCTACTGGTTTATTTAATACCGCACTTAAGTCAGTTCCTGTATATCTAGCAGATGATATATCTGCATCACCGTTTTTGAGTGCATTAAAACTTAATGTACCAGAACCTAAATTATTTATCAGTTCTACTTGATTATCTGATTCATGTTCAATCAATTGTTGTAGCATTGATCCAATAATTTGAGATTCCGTCGTTGATTGTGCGACAATTTTAATTGTCGATTCAGAGCCACCTGTTAAACCAGGAAACCCACAACTTGATAGACTCACACCGGCAAACAGAAGGCTTAAGCTAACAAGTATTTTTTTCATCGTAATTTTCATGTTAAAGCCTCCTTAATTTCTTGTTGTTTTTGGTGCTACCTTTTTTTCAACCTGTCCAAGTATAAAATCAACTAGTAAGGCTAATAAGATAACTGGAATTGTACCGCCTAAAATTAATTTTGGTTGATACAAATTTAATCCATTAAAAATCATATCCCCTAAGCCACCAGCACCAATATATGAAGCTAATGTTGCCCAAGCAATTACATAAGTTGCAGCTAAACGAATTCCAGACATAATAACCTGAGATGCCATAACTAATTCAACTTGCAGAATCGACTGCAAATTAGTCATACCCATCCCTTTAGCAGCGTCTTTTAACACTGGATCCACTTCTTTAATACCAATATACGTATTTCTTAATATTGGTAACAACGAATAGATAAATAATGCTACAACAGCTGGTAACTTACCAATCCCAAATAAAGGAATCATCATGGCTAGTAAAGCTAAAGCAGGAATTGTTTGCAACATACTAGCAATTGCAATTACAATATTGGCTGTCTTAGGTAATCTTGTTAGTAAAATTCCTAAAGGAACAGCTATTGCTACTCCAAAAAATAATGCCATTCCTGAAATTTCAATATGTTCCCATAATTTTGAGACAATCATTGCCCCATATTCTTGTAAAAATGAAGTCATTATTAACCCTCCTTCGTTGAACTTGGGCTAGTTTCATCGGTATCTGTACCTGAGTCTGACGTCATTATTTTAGTTACTTCTTCATGAGAAGCACTATTTTCATCACCCCAAAGTGCATCATAAACAATATCAACTAGGGTAGCGCGGGTTACAATTCCGACTAATATACCATCTTTATTAATAACAGGTACATTTTTAAATCCACGTTTTAAAATACGTTCAACAGTATCACGAACTAATGAATCTTCTTTAACATAGAAAATATCTTTGTTCATAATATCGCTGACACTACTTGATGTATTGAAACTATAATCTAAGCTTTCAATATCAATATAACCCTTTAAAATACCAGCATCATCAGTAACTAACAACGTATCAACTCGACGATCATGCATTAAACGAATAGCTGTTACTAATGACTTACCTGGTGTAATTGAAACTGGGTTAGCTAACATAACTTGACCAACAGTTGTAATACTTGGACGAGCTTGGATAAGTCTATCTTGACCAATCAAGTTTTCAACAAATTTATTTGCTGGATTTTTCAAAATATTATCGGGTGTATCTGCTTGAACAATCTTTCCTTCAGACATAACAACAATTCGTGTTGCTAATTTTAAAGCTTCATCCATATCATGAGTAACAAAAACGAATGTCTTACCTAAACGTTCTTGTAAATCTTTAACTAAATCTTGTAAAGCTTCTCTAGTAATAGGATCAAGCGCACCAAAAGGTTCATCCATCAAGATAATATCTTGATCAGCAGCTAAAGCTCTGACAACTCCGATTCTTTGTTGTTGCCCACCAGAAAGTTCAGATGGGTAACGGTCTAAATATGATTCTGGTAGTTCAACTAATTTAATCATTTCTTTAGCGCGTTCATCTCTTTTTTCTTCAGGCCATTTTAATAATTTTGGTACTAATGTAATATTTTCACGAATAGTCATATGTGGCATTAAACCAATATTTTGAATAACATATCCGATTTTACGACGTAATTTAACGGGATCCATTTTGGCTATATCTTTACCATCAATAGTGATTGTACCTTCTGTTTGTGTCAACATACGGTTAATCATTCTCATAGTAGTTGTTTTACCTGAACCAGATGTTCCGATGAAACAAATGAATTCACCATCTTGAACTTCCAAATTAAAATTATCTACAGCTTTATTACCTTTATAAATTTTTGATATTTTATCAAACTTAAGCATATTAGTACTCTCCTTTTTTATAACTAACCAATCATCTATTCATAGTAGTACCTTGGTTTTAATTATTTTTTTTGTGCCGTATTTAGTAATTCTTCAGCATGTTTAACAGTTAAAGGTGTAATCTCAGAACCGGCAAGCATTCGAGCAATTTCTTGAATACGATCTTCCTTAGATAACAATTTAATAGATGTTTCTGTACGTTCACAAATCACTTCTTTAGCTATAAAGTAATGGTGCTCGCTAATTGCAGCAACCTGTGGCAAATGTGTGATACATAGAACTTGTGATTGTTGGGCAATTTGATTAATTTTTTCAGCAATTGCCTGGGCAACACGTCCACTAACTCCTGTATCAACTTCATCAAATATAATACTTGTGACACCTTGCGTCCTAGAAAAAATTGTCTTTAACGCTAACATCATTCGAGAAAGTTCACCACCAGAAGCAATCTTAGCTAATGGCCCCATTGTTTCCCCAACATTTGTTTGAATATAAAATTCAACTTTATCTTGTCCGGTACTATTTAACTGATTGAGTGAATCAAATTTAACTTCAAAAACGGCTTTGTCCATATACAACTCACTTAACTGTTTATGCACTTCTTTTTGTAGAATGATGGCTGCTTTTTTTCGAACATTAGTTAATTTATCAGCCAATTTATGGGCTTCTTTTCTAGCTAAATTAACTTGATTATCTAAATCATCTGCATTACCTTCAGTTGCTTCCATTTCAATTAATTCTTCAGATATAAGACTCAAATAAGCTAATATTTTTTCAACAGAATCACCATATTTGTGTTTTAATTGTACAATTAATTCAAGCCTATTTTCAATCTCATTTAATCGTTGCTCATCCCATTCCAGGGAGTCTAACTGACGCAATAGGTCACTAGATGCATCCTGCAGCATATAATAGGCTGACGACAACCGTTCTGCTAAGTCTTTATATTCACTATCTAAATTATCAATTTTTAGCATGTTAGACATTGCAACACCAACATGGTCAACTGTATTTTCATCATCACCCGATAACGCTTGGTAACTTGCATCCAGTGACTGATTAATAGTTTGAAAATTTTCTAGACGTTCTTTTTCAGCGCTTAATATGTCTTCTTCATTTTCAATTAAATCTGCACTTTCAATTTCATCTTTTTGAAAATGTAACATATCTAATCGTTGTGCCCATTCGTTTTGATTTGTTTGTCTTTTTATTTGTAACTTATTTAGGTTTTGATAGTATTCAAATGCTTCTTGATAACTATGCTTCAGTGTTTGAATATCATTTTTAATATATTCATCTAACATGCCCAAATGCTTATCCTGTTGCATTAATTCTTGATGTTCATTTTGGCCATGAATATCAACTAACGTTTCACCAATTGATTTTAGTGTACTCGTGTTAACCAACATACCGTTTATGCGACAAATATTTTTACCAGATCTATGTATTTCACGTTGTAAAATCACAGAGTTATCATCATGGCCAATACCTAATTGGTCCAACTTCGTTAACGTATTTGAGTTTTCAGTTGGCATAAAGAGTCCTTGTAGCACCATTTTTTTTGCATCTTTTCTAATAAATTCTTGGGACCCTCTACCACCTGATAAGAGGCCCAAAGCATCAATGATAATGGATTTACCCGCACCAGTTTCACCTGTTAAAACTGTCATATTAGCCATGAAATCGATATTCAAAGAATCAATAATGGCAAAATCTTTTATTGTCAATTCTTGTAACATTTTTTTCACCCCTTTAATAGAAAAAATCTGAAACAAATGTCACAGATTTTATTTCTATCTATTCAGTTACAATCTCATTTAAAATTTTACTTAACTTTAACGCATCTTTGTTCGAGTGACAGATAATTAGAGCTGATCCATCTCCGCCTAAAGTACCAAAAACAAATGAATAATTCATTTGTTCAATTAAAGATACGATTGCTGGACCACTTCCTGGCGTCACCTTAACGAGACACATTTCATTTTGAACATCAGTTGATATAAAAGCATCTTTTAACGTTTTAGTTAATTTTTTTTCTGTATTCAATTTTTTTTGAACAGGTAAATTATAACTGTAAGTTCCATCAGCAGATGGCACTTTAATTAATTGCATTTCTTTAATATCTCTAGAAATAGTTGCTTGTGTGACTGTAATCCCTTGTTTTTTAAGCAAACTCACAAAATCTTCCTGCTTATCAATATTATTGTTCTTCAATAATTCACGAACATAACGTTGCCGTTCTTGCTTTTTCATTAAAGTCCCCCTCACCCGATAACCTCTACCACCCATAGAGTTAGTATAACGTAATTTCAATTATTATTAAAGAACTTCACTTTAAATCCTTATTTAACGGCATTCAGGTTATCGTATGCAGCAGTTAATACGCCATCGATACTAACCTTATCCGAAATCTCGCCAATTTCATTTATCGCAGACTTTAAATGAATTAAAAATTCAATATTACCTTCGCCACCCTTAATTGGTGAGTAGCTTAAATCCGCAACATTAAATCCAGTGGAAATAGAAAATTGAACAATGTCTTCGAGCACTTGACGATGAATCTTTTCATCTCGTACAATACCATGTTTTCCAACATTTTCTTTTCCTGCTTCAAATTGGGGTTTTATTAATGCCACAACATCCCCATTTTCAGTAATAATTTTCTTTAATGCAGGTAAAATAAGATGTAATGAAATAAACGATACATCTATTGTTGCAAAATTGGGTTGTCCAAATTCAAAATCTTCTTTTTTACTATATCTGAAGTTAGTATTTTCCATCACAACAACTCTTGGATCTTGTCGTAATTTCCAAACTAATTGATTGGTACCAACATCTAACGCATAACTTAATTTTGCGCCATTTTGTAAAGCAACATCGGTAAAGCCACCGGTTGATGATCCAATGTCTAAGACCGTTTTATCCTGAACGGTTGCATCAAATACTTTAAGGGCTTTTTCTAATTTAAGTCCACCGCGGCTCACATAAGGTAATTTTTTACCTTTAAAATGAAGCACAGTTTCTTCAGAAATTTTAACACCTGGTTTATCCAATCGTTCTTCATTCTCACCCAGAATTTCACCAGCCATAACTGCACGTTTGGCCTGTTCACGAGTTTCAAATAACCCTTGTTTAACTAATAAAACATCAATGCGCTCTTTTTTCATAGTGACTCCTAATTTTTTAATTTAAAGTAATGTAACAATTCTTCCAAATACTCTGTCTCCAACCCTGTTTGCTTAAGCGTTTGAATAGCATCTTTAGCTTGATTGGTTACTTCTTCGAGCATCCTATAAGCTTGATCAATTCCCATTAGTCCAGGATACGTATTTTTATTTTCTTGATTGTCTTTATGAACAGCCTTGCCCATCTCTTCAGATGTCCCAACGACATCCATAATATCATCATAGATTTGAAAAGCTAACCCAAAATGACGTCCATATGCCATAAACGCTACGTGCTGTTGGTCAGTCGCTTTTCCAAGTATGCTACCTGCGTAAACTGAAAATTCAATTAAATCACCCGTTTTACGCTTATGCACCTGTTTCAACTGCGCTAATGATAACTCTTTTTGTTCACCTTCAATATCGGCAACTTGACCGCCAACCATTCCCTCTGGGCCAGCTAACCTAGCTAGTTGACCCATTAGTAATACCTTTTGTGAATCAGGCAACTCTGCGTTACTGATCCATTCAAAGGCTAATGTATTTAGTGCATCACCAGCTAAAATTGCCATGCTTTCACCAAAAATAATATGGTTTGTTGGTTTACCACGTCTTAAATTATCATCATCCATCGCAGGCAAATCATCATGAATTAATGAATAGGTATGAATTAATTCTAATGCACCAGCAATAGAATAAACTGACTTATCAAGTTTACGATTAAGCATTTGACAAATAACAAAAATGATTAGTGGTCTAATACGTTTACCACCCGCTTCAACTGAATAAGTCATCGATTCTTTTAACTTTTTTTCAGTGTCTAAAGCCTGTAATTGATTCAACATAATTTGATTAAATTCTGGTAATACGATATCAGAAAATTTAGTTAAGTTACTCATTTTCTAAGCCTTGTTCGAATGGCACTTCTTCACCAGAATCATTCATGACACTGGTTAATGTTTTTTCAGCATTTTCCAATGTTTTTTGCAATTTTGAGCTCAACTTAACACCGTTTTGAAATTGGGTTAATGCTTTTTCTAAAGGAACATCACCTTGTTCTAGTTCTGTTACAATTTTTTCAAGTTCTACTAAGTTATCTTCAAATGTCGCTTTTTTTTCAGCCATTTTTTATTCTCCTTTTTCAACTTTTTCAATTTTTGCATATGCTTTACCATCTGTAAGGTGTAACACGACGTTATCATCTATATTCACTGAATTAATACTTTTAATAATTTTATCTTCCATAGATACGTAACTGTATCCTCGTCCCATAATCTTCAATGGACTTAATAAATCAAGCGCATTTATTTTTTCGCCAACCTGTTGTTTCTTTGTTTCAAGTAAGTAGGTCATTAATTGATGTAACTGTTTGTTTTGTTGTTTTACTTGATCTTGCAGTTGACTAACCAATTGTTGCGGATTTTGATAGCGCAACTGACCATTAGCTTGTTCAAATTGTTGTTTCTTAATTGTGATAATTTGTTTTGTTACTTGCATTAAGCGTTGTGCTAAATTGTCTAAGTTTTGAAGGTAACCCTCATATAACCGATTAGGTTGTTGAAAAACATATGATTGTTGAATCTTATCTAATTGTTGTCTTCTTAAACTTAAAATATTTTGTGTTACTTGTAATAGTCTCAATTTTAATTGATTAATCTTAATTAATTCATCGGCGTAAACAGGGACAGCTAATTCTGCTGCTGCTGTTGGCGTTGCTGCCCGAACATCGGCCACTAAATCAGCAATGGTTGTGTCTGTCTCATGTCCAACTGAAGAAATAATTGGAATCTGGCTAGCAAATATTTCCCTTGCAACAGATTCTTCATTAAATGGCCATAAATCTTCAATTGAGCCACCGCCTCGACCAATAATAATCGTGTCAAAATGGCCTAATTCGTTAATTTGTTTTAACCGCTTAACTAAATCATTAGCTGCTTTGTCACCTTGTACAATCGCAGGAAATAAAACTAATTGAGCAATCGGGTAACGTCTTTTAACGGTTGTCATAATATCTTTAATGACAGCCCCTGAAGGACTTGTAATCACAGCAATTCGTTTAGGATATTTAACCAATGCCTGTTTTGGTGCTGAAAATAATCCTTCAGCTTGTAGCTTATTTTTTAACTGCTCATAGGCTTGATATAACGCACCAACACCATCAGGTTCCATTCGCTCAATATATATTTGATAGTTACCTGTCGCTTCATATAAAGATATACGGCCCATAACTAAAACTTTCATGCCATCTTCTGGTTTAAATTTTATTTTATCAAAAGCTGAACGGAACATAATTGCGCTAATTTTAGCATGATCATCTTTTAAACTAAAATATTGATGCGCATTAGGTCGAGGTCTTAAATTTGAAATTTCGCCAGTTAAATAAACGGTCCCAAGATAAGGATCAGCATCAAATTTTTTCTTCAAATATGTTGTTAATGATGTAACTGATAAATAATTATCTTTATTCAATGCCAACACTCCGTTTTGTTAATTCAATTGTTTGTTCCATCAACATTGCAATCGTCATAGGTCCAACCCCTTTTGGTACTGGTGTCAGATATCCTGCAACCTCTGCAACTTCCTTATCGACATCTCCCGCTAACTTACCACTATCTAAGCGGTTCATCCCGACATCGATGACTACAGCACCTTGTTTCACATCGGTTTTTTTAATAAAGTTTGCTTGACCAATTGCAACGACTAAAATATCAGCCTGTTTAGTTATCTCTGATAAATTTTCCGTATGACTATGCGTTATCGTTACTGTTGCATTAGCGTTTAAAAGTAACGCCGCCATTGGTTTACCCACAATATTACTGCGGCCAACAACAACTGCATTTTTACCGTCTAAATCAATATTGTATGCGTTAAACATTCTCATAATTCCCAGTGGTGTACATGGAATTGCTAGTGGATCATTCATGGCTAATCGTCCAATATTTATCGGATGAAATCCATCAACATCTTTTTCTGGTTTAATAGCTTCGGTTATCTTTTTTTCATCAATTTGGTTCGGTAAAGGTAACTGTACTAATATGCCATTAATATCTGAATTATCATTATAGTCATTAATGAGATTTAGCAACTCTTTTTCTGATATCGTATCAGGTAATCTTTTAACAATCGATTTTATCCCAATAGATTCAGCAATTCGATGCTTATTCTTAACATATATTTTACTTGCTGGATTTTCTCCAACTACAATAACAGCTAATGTAGGAAAGACATTCTTTTTCTTTAAAGCTTCTATCTCAGATTTTAAATTATCCGTCGTTATTTGTGCCAATTTTTTACCATCAATTAATTTAGCCATAATTTAGCACCTCTATTCCATTTTTACTTCTTACATTTTATCATATTTAAGGTATTCATTTCTAAAAAAAAAGTGTCGCAAAAAATGCAACACTTCTCAATCATTATTATTCATTTGTTTTTTCAATATCAACAGGCATTTTTTCAACAACTGGATCTAACACACCATTAACAAATTTTCTTGATTCATCATCACTAAATTCTTTAGCAATTTCTAAAGCTTCATTCAATGCTACCTTAGCAGGAACATCATCTACGTATTTCATTTCGTAAATAGCTAATCTCAAAATAATTAAATCCGTATTGTTTAAGCGTGATAGTTTCCAGCGTGATGTTAGATTTTCTTCAATAACAGAATCTATCTCAGCTTGTTTATCACTAACACCTGAAACTAATGCTTCTAAATAAGGTGGAATTACAGCCGACTCTTCATCAGGAACTTCTAACAATTCACGATAAATAGCCTCTCTATCACCATCTGGGTTAGAATTTAACGCAAATAATGCTTGAAATGCTTTTTCGCGAATCGTATGTCTAGTTACTATTACACTCACTAATTTTCACCATCTTTTTCTGAAAATAAATCGTCAGTATCTATCTTATCGGCTTCCTTTTCAGGAATAACCCCTTCAACATGAACATTTACTTCAATAATTTCTAAACCTGTCATAAATAGTAATTGTTGTTTAATCTTTTCTTGCATCACTAATGCAACCTTAGGAACAGATACACCGTAATCAAGGTAAACAAAAACATCAATATTCAACTGGTCATCTGTTAAATCAAGTTTAACACCCTTACCCAGTGACTTTTTACGGCCAAATAATTCAGTTAAATTTTTAGCAATTGTCCCACGCATTGAGTAAACACCATCAATTTGGTTAGCAGCAATTCCAACAATAATTTCAATAACTTCAGGTGCAATCTTAATGTCACCCAAAGAAGGTTCAGTACTTTTTAAAACAATATTTGTTTCTTCAGCCATAAGTTTAACCTCCGTCGATTTATTGTGCTCTGGAAATATATGTGCCATCTTGTGTATTAATAATTAACATTTCATCTTCATTAACGAAGAATGGCACTTGTACAACTAATCCTGTTTCAAGAACAGCAGGTTTAGTTCCACCAGATTGTGTATTACCTTTAATACCCGCTTCAGTTGATGCTACTTTTAATTCAACTGTATTAGGAACGTCAACACCAAGTGTTTCAGTGCCAAACATAATAACATTAACAATTAAGTTTTCTTTCAAATAATTTAATTGTTCATGCACGCGTTCTTCTGGTAATTCTAATTGTTCATATGTATCCATATCCATAAATACATAGTTGTTACCATCAGCATAAAGATATTGCATTTTTTTATTATCAATTTGTGCTTTTTGAACTTTTTCACCAGCACGGAATGTTTTTTCTTGAGCAGCACCTGTACGGAGATTCTTTAGTTTTGATCGAACAAAAGCAGAACCTTTACCCGGTTTAACATGTTGAAATTCAACAACACGCCATAAATCACCATCAACTTCGATTGTAACACCATTTTTAAATTCATTAACGGACATCATAATATAATATTCCTCCTACTATCTCGTGTATCTCATAGTTCTAATAATAGCAATAATGGACATATAAAAGCAAGTTAAAGTCTATATTATCATTAATTTTTTAGAAGAATTCGTTAACATTTGATAGCCATTCTCAGTCACTAAAATATCATCCTCAATTCGAACCCCACTAAGGTTTGGTACATAAATCCCTGGTTCAATTGTAATGACGTCGCCTGCTTGCAAAACACTGTTTGAATCATCCAATTTAATATTAGGTAATTCATGAATTGATAGGCCAATTCCATGCCCAATCCCATGATTAAAATATTTACCATATCCTGCATCGGCGATTGTTTCATTAGCAACTCTAGCTAATTCACTTAATTTTATTCCCGGTTTAATTAATGAAATCACTCGTTCTTGTGTCGTTAAAACAGACTCGTAGATATGTTTTAATTCATCAGATATCGATCCCACGGCGATGGTCCTTGTGACATCAAATGTATAGTTCTCGTAATAATAGCCAAAATCTATCGTAATCAGATCCTGGTCTTGAATCTTTCGTTTTGAAACCGTTGCATGTGGCCATGTTGAATGAATACCGCTTGCTACAATTGTTTCAAAAGATTCACTCATAGTACCTAAATTTTTGATATAACTATCTAGCCGATTAGCAATTTCAATTTCTGTTTGACCAACTTCAATCGTCGACACAATATAATTGAAAGCTTCATCAGCTAATTTTCCTGCTTTTATTAATTTTATCTGCTCATCCTTATCTTTAACACGTCGTAATTCGTCAACAATATTAGTAAATGGCACCAAATCACTAACAAGGATTTCATCTAATTGATCATACTCTAAAAATGATATTGATGATTCAAATCCCATAACTGTTAATCCTTTTTCACTAATTATGTCAGATACAGCACCCAGATAATCACGCGTAAATTTTATTTCTAATTTTTTATCATGATTTTCTAGTGCCAATTCAAATCTTAGGTCAGTGATTAAAAATTGTTGTGTATCAGTAATTAACAATACACCATCACCTTCAAAACCACTTAAATAAAATATGTTTGTCGTATCCGTCACTAGAAATGCATCAATCGAGAGTTTCTCAAAAGTTGATTGTAATTGTTTAATTCTATCAAAATTCATTTAAACACTCCTTTTATGTACAAAAAAAGGAAATCTCTATCATAAAATGAAGAGGTTTCCTTTGAGTTATTATTATTCAGCTACAGGGTATACAGAGACTTGTTTCTTATCGCGGCCTTTACGTTCGAAGCGAACGATACCATCGACTTTAGCAAACAAAGTATCATCTCCACCTTTACCAACGTTAACACCAGGATAAATACGTGTTCCACGTTGACGATAAAGAATTGAACCACCTGTTACTTCTTGTCCGTCAGCTCTTTTTGAGCCTAAACGTCTACCGACAGAATCACGGCCATTAGAAGTAGAACCCCCACCTTTTTTATGTGAGAAAAATTGTAAATTCATTAACATAATCAATGCACCTCCTTGTTATAGTCTTATTATTTAAGTGTTAATTTAATGTAATCTTGATAGTTTTGCTCAATTGACTGTAGTCCTAAAACTAAACTTTCTAAAAATAACTGTCCTGTAGCATCGTTTAACTCAGATTCTGATAGTTTAACTTTCATTAATCCACCATTATCTTCATCCATCTCAACATCAGGATTAAGTTTAGCAAGTTCGGTCAAACTATTAACTGTATTGATAGTCAATACCGAAACCGCAGCACACACAATATCTTGACCATATTCACCAGAATCAGCATGCCCTGTTATTTCAAACGCATCGATGATTTTGGCATCTCTCCGAGAAATAACTGCACGTATCATACTAGTAGCCTACTTTCAAAATTATGCGTTAATAGCATCGATAACAACCTTAGTATATGGTTGACGATGACCTTGTTTTGTATGAGAATGTTTCTTAGGTTTGTATTTGAAAGTAACAACTTTCTTTTCACGGCCTTGTTTTTCAACAGTACCAGTTACTGTAGCACCTTTAACAAAAGGAGCACCAATAACGGTTTTTTCGCCACCAACTAAAACAATTTCATCAAATGTAACTTTTTCACCAGCTTCTGCTGATAATTTTTCAATGTAAATAGCTTCTCCGGCTTCAACTTTAAGTTGTTTGCCACCTGTTTTAATAATTGCGTACATGTGTATTACACCTCCTTATAGATTACTTAGACTCGCCGTAATTTAGTGATCAGATTTAGACAACCTGACGCTTAAAAACTTAAAACGTGCGGTTGCAGTTGTGGTGTTCACAAATACAACGTTATTATAATATCAAATGTAACTTCTTAAGTCAACGTTATCCATCATTTTCAACAAAAAAGTTTGTTAAATTGACTCCGTTACTTGTATCAACGCCAGTAATTTCTTTTAAAACCTTAGCAACGTAGTGCGGTGTGTAGATCATATCGTCTCGTAACCAACGTTTAATGAAGCCTAGGTGCGCTGATGCAACATAGGATACTTGTAACTCGTTTGGTATCTTAGATACTTCAAAATCGCCTGCTAACTGTTCTCTAAAGTTATTTAAGTAGATAACTAGTCTATCATATACTTTATCAGAAAAAGCGACATCTTCTTGACTATTTAAAAGTACGCCAAACATCATTGATTCATCTTGTAAGTAGTTAAACACCCGATTTAAACAACAAACTTCAACTGGTTTCGAATAAACGTACGCTTTATCTGGTGATTGTTTTGACATAATCATAATGTAATCAAAAAAGTCATCTAAAATTTCATCCATTGCCCGATTAATAAAATCTTGTTTGTCATGATAATGCAGATAGAATGTTCCTCGAGTGACATTTGCTTCCTGAGTAATCTTTTGAACGCTAATATTTTCAACTTTGTAATGTTTCATGAGTACAACTAATGATTTTTTTAAATTTTGTCTTGTTCTCTTTACCCGTGGATCATTAGAATCAACCATTTTTCAACCTCTTTATTCATAATTAAATAGTCTTTATCTCCATTTATGTCTATTACTTTCTTATTATAGAACATTTCATCAAAACTTTCATTCATGTTTTTGATAATTTATAAGAGTTCTACCAATTTCCATTGACAAGTACCAGTATTTTATCATATACTATTAAATGTTGTTATGACTCGGTAGCTCAGCTGGATAGAGCATCCGCCTTCTAAGCGGACGGTCGTGAGTTCGAATCTCACCCGAGTCATAGATATCCATTCTAGACCGATTTATAAAAATAGGAATGCCTTTAAACGGGCGTTCCTATTTTTTTATTTAGGTGAAAACAGACTATAAAGGATAGAATGCTCAAAACATTTGTTGCATATTTGTTGCATGGATATTTTTATCAATAAATCTACTAAAGTATTAAAATATCAGGCGATAAGAAAGCATTTTCTGTCGGTAAGGCTGTTGGCAACGCTTTATATTGTATTACTGGAAAACACGTTAAAAATATCAAGCAATTACTTAAGCTTTAGTAAATTGTTTGAAATAAAACTATTAAAAAATCCCCTAACCTGTTGGTAGCAAGTTAGAGGGTATAAATATATTAACAAATAATTTTATCATATTTCTAGGAGTAGAGATATAGATTTCGGAGGAAATATATTCATGAGTACTACATTTACAATTATTTTTCTTATTGGTTTAGTTGTTTTTTTTACAGGTGTAACTTGGTTTATTGTAGCTTGGGGTAATAAAGCTTCTAATTTAATACCACTAATTTTATTGATTGCCGGTTTAGGCATATCAATTATTTCTTTTAGCGTGATGTCGGTAACATCTGATAAAGATTCGTCAGCGCGTTCATCGTCTAATTTTAGATCGTCAAGTGCTAGTGACTCGTCAGAATCAGATGATGATTCTAGTTATGATGACGATGATGATTCATATGTTGACGATGAATCTGAATCTGATTCAGAATCTGACGATGAGTCATACACTGATGATGAATCCGATTCAGAATCTACTTCATCTTTTGGCGATTCTGTAGATTTAACTGACGACTCAAAGATAACCGTTGACTCTGCTGAAAAAGAAACGTCAGTTCCTTTAAATGATGTTAAATCCGGTGATACACAAGTTGCTGTTAAAGTAACCGTTCAAAATAATGGTACAGGTCCACTAGATTTCAATGGTCAAAAGTTTGACGTCTATGATAGTGATGATACTATTGGGGAATTTAATTCAGAGACTTACTCTGGTAATATTCCAAATTCAATAGCTGCCGGAAAAAAAGCTGTAATGACATTATACTTTACAACTTCTAATGCTGGTCCGTTCTCTGTCACTTACGGGGACTCAACTTGGGAATAAATATTTAACTAATTTTAACGAGTGTATAGATACTTCAAGCAGGTGCAACTCCTGCTGCTCGTTTTTGTTTATCTACGTGCATAGGAATCACGTTAAAAGCTAAAAAGGAGAATATTATCATGAAAGTTTTTAATGTTAGTTTAGTTGTTAATGAAAATTGTATTACAGAATATGAACATTTTATTGATCCTCTAGTGACGCAATCAAAAAAAGAATCTGGTAATATTTCATACAATCATTTTAAACAATTAGGTGCCAACAATCGTTATGCAATAATTGAGCATTGGCAAGACCAAGACGCAGTTAACTTCCACAATGAAACAACTTATTTTAAAGAATTTTTAGCAGGCATCAATCAATTTGTAACTGAAGAATTACAAGTTATTGTAATGGACGCCTAACTACCCTTTCGACCACCAGTTAAGCTGGCTATGAGTGCAAGGCTCATTGGTCGTATTGCTACAAAATTTTAAAAATTTAAGGAGATTTAATTTATGGGAGCTACTTCAATTTCAGCCAGACACGCAAATACAACTCGTATAAAGGAAAAGTTGGTACCGTTTCTAAAAACCTGATTAATCGCCGTTTCTTTTCGGACCGACCTTATCAAAAACTAGCAACAGATGTTACAGAAGTCCGTTGGGGTGACGAAACAATCGATGAACGGGCCCATTTCACCTGTATTTATGATCTGTTTTCAGGCAAAATTCTAAGTCATCAGATTAGTAAACATCCAACAGTTAAATTTACAACAAAGGTTTTGAAACAAGCAATTGCAAAAATCCCAAAAGATTTAAATTATCGAACGACGATTCATTCTGACCAAGGATTCCAATATCAACACAAAAATTGGGTTACTATTCTCAAAAAATATCGTATTTTTCAGAGTATGTCACGTAAAGCAACATGTTTAGATAACGCTGCCATGGAAAGCTTTTTCCATATTATGAAAGCTGAAGCTTTCTATCAAAAAGAAACCGATACATATGAAACACTAGTTTCACAAGTACCGGTTTGGATAAATGACTATAATTTTTCACGAATTAAAATAAAATTGGGTTGTAAAAGCCCGGTTGAACACCGAATTTTTATAACCCAGAATGCTGCATAAAGCTTCGTCCAATATTTAGGGTTCACTTCATTTTATTATTTTTTATTATTGACTCAGCTTCTTCTTCTCCAGCCTCTATAGCCTTTTTTTGAGTATCTCGGATGATGTCTAAAATAAGCCCAAAAATATTCAAAGACGCCGTAAATACTAAAATTAAAACTATTCCTTTCAAATACAAAATTACTTCAAAATCAATAAAGGTTTCAAATGATATTAACATAGTACTAATTGATATTCCAACTATGGTTAGCCATAAAAATGAAGTCCACATAAATGGTGTGAATATTTCAACAAATACGTTTTTTAATTGAGTATCTGTTTTAGAAACTAAATATATGTGTCCTAAATTATCTATATCAAAGATACTTTTAACCGCAACAAATAATGCGAATGTAAAAGATAATCCGGTAACAGAAATACCCAATAAGCTTGAAACTTCATAATTAACATTAATAATATCCGGAAAAAATAAATATATTATTGTAAATATTACATTTATCGAAATTCCAATTTTAGAGTATATATTGCATATAGTTGCTCGTTTTGAAGTCCATAATGCTCTCATCAATGATTTATTATCTACCATACTATCACCTATTTATGAAAATTTTTATTAACTATTACAGGTACAATTTTCATTATACTCATTGCCCTATGTTTTATCGATTTAAGGTATCCTCGCTTAGCATCTTCACCCAATTGTTTACTTAACTCTACTGTATTTACTTTTTCTCCTCTAGGGGCACTATATATTTTTTTCACATCTTCAGCATTTATACGTTTTCGACTAGCAAGGTCCCTATCTTCAACTTGCTGGGCACCATTAGGATAGACAAGATGTACTGTTACTCTTGCATAATCTTGCTTAATGCTAACGCTATCTTGAACTGCATTAACTGATACAGCACCCATATTGGTATTTTCTGCTGTATTTATAAATGATTCTATTCTTTCAGACATACTAATAGCTTCTTTCAAACTTTTGTCATTAGTAGAAATTAAAATTTTTTCAGTTTCCAATTCATAAAAAAAATTCACTCCAGCATTTATATATTCTTTATCCTGAATATACCGTATTATTTTTCTAGCCTCTAGCATCATTTTACGACCATGTCCGTAACGTCCGTACCCTTTTAAGTTGCCTATTATATCATCTTCTAAAACATCATCTAATGATTCTTTTAAAAATGGATATTTTTTAAGTAATTTGTCCATTTTTGTTCTCATTTCAACTTTTGTAACGCCCAAAAATTCTTTTGTCCATAAAATGCCCGAATTTTTTTCATAGTTTTCTATAACAGCAAAATATTCCTCTTCTATTTTTTTAGATTGAGCAACAAATTCTGTATATTCTATAGATTTGGATAATTCTTCTTTAACATCAGTATCCTTAAAAATAAAATTTAAATATGTTCCCCTTTCAAATCCATTAGGTATTCCAAAACTATTAGTTAGATCATCCTTTATTACATTATGTTTAAGCTGTTTCCAACCTTCTGATTTTCTTTCAACGTAAGTTCTAATTATATTTGGTGCTAAATTTAATTTAAATACATAATAATTGTCCAAATAGTTACTCCTCCAAATAATTTATACTCGCTCTATTATTAAACAATAAAAAAGACAGGTAAACAATACCTTTCTCATGTGTGTATAAATATTTGGATTAGAGATTAATAACTGATATCAAAATATCATATTACTAATATAACAGATTAATCACTTCAATTTGTTCACTAAATGTTCACTTTTTGAAATCATGTAAGTCTTCAATTAAGAATGAATCAGCAAACTGTAAGCATGCTCGATTCTTGTAAAAACTGTATCTCGTCTTTTCATATCCTAAATCATCCATTTCAATATCATTTTATTTATTATCTTCTGCAATATAGACATCTATTAATATTTTTCTACTAATAGTGTCACAACTCTTTAAAGCTACTAGAACATTATTAATAACTTGCTCAGCATAGATACGTTTAGTTATGGTCTCTTCGTGTTGATTGTTCCCTGAGGTACTTTTTAGGCATATCCATGATAATTGGCGACTTAATTCCGCTAATATCCTTCTGACTATATCTCTGCATTTTTGGTAACCATACTTTAAAAAAACGTTTAACCTTATTAATTGTAGATTTTTCATTGACTTGTGGGAATAGTTCGTTAAATGAAGATATAGCATTTCCCCCTTTACGTTTGTTATAATCATTGCCAGTCAGAGTAATAGTTGTATGTATAAGTCACCTTACTAAGTGGGTTTTATGTTATCTAAATCATTAATGAAACTCAAGTAGTGTAATTTCTCTGATTACTTCATTCTTCTCCTAAATGGTCAACTCATGAATAGTATCAATAACTGCGCTACCTTTATAAGAAAAATTATTGTTAAATTTGATAATCATCTGAGGAACGTCATTCTGATTAGAGCAACGCATTAACTCATCCCTGTAAATTTTTTTGATACGTAGTCATCTGTTAACAGAAACTATTAGTCCTATAGTTTCTACTGAATGTACCACTATTTAAATATCATTTATTCAACATTCTATAGCTTTGCTATTCAGATCCAGCAATTTCATAAATAGTCAGTATTAGTTAAAAACAAAATACTGAGTTTACAATAACAGTTCTGAATTAGTAAGATATTAACCTAAACAAATACCTAGCCTTCATTTAAATAATTAATTTATCACCCAAGAAAATTTTGATGCATTTTAATAATAAAAATCATCCACAAGTTTATTTTCACCAACACCAAACATTTTTACCTACTCCCAGTTGTTATAATTTGTAGAATAACTGATAATTAGTTATTATAGAGAGGCATAAAAAAGTTTGGAGGAATTAGAATGAAATTATTAAATGATAGCACTCTAGAAAAAATCGGGAAGTTTGCAAGTATTTTATCTATCTTAATGTATGTCTCATACATCCCACAAATCATTTCCAACCTTAATGGTAGCCAGGGTAATCCTGTTCAGCCCTTGGTTGCCTGTATTAATTGCATATTTTGGACTGTCTATGGCGTATGTGGTAAAAATAAAGACTGGCCTATATTCTTTGCAAACGTACCGGGTATCTTTCTAGGCGCCATCGCTTTCTTCACTGCCTTATAAAATATCATATACATAAAATAGAATACTTACGTGCAGATAGGGAATCACGTTAAAAGCTCCATACGGGGGAATTCTTCATGAAACTAAAAATTAACACTGCAGCAGGTACTTTCGATATCATAAATACTATATTAGTAGCCTTTTCTTGGCTTATCGTTATTTTAACTGGTATCAATAAATCTACTGTAACATCACACGCTGTCTCTGGAACATCAACCTTAACTAGCGGTACAGCTATTTTCTTTTATATTATGCTAGGAATTGGCCTTATTCTTCACATTGTTGCACTTGTTCAATCAAGAAAAGCTGATATCTCTATTACTGGCCATGTTCTTGGTATTATTGGTTGCGGTTTATTTCTTTTATCAATGGTTTTTGCCCTTCCTACATTTATTTTATTAATCATTGCAGCAGTTTTCACACTCAAACAAGCTCCTGCTAAGCACTAATAAACAAAATTTAACATAAATTTCTAACGAGCGTATAGATACTTTTAGTAGGTGCGATTCCTACTGCTCGCTTTGCACCATAAAAATATTGGGGGATTTAAAATGAAAAAATTTATTAGCTTACTAGGGGTTCTAAGCGTATCAATGCTACTATTGTCTGCTTGCGAATATAGTTATAATTCTGATTCCAGTTCTAACAAAAATAGCTCTTCTTCTCAACAGTCGTCTGCATCATCCAACACAAAGGCCTCATCTTCTAAGGCCAAAGATTCTTCTAAAGAATCTTCATCATCTACTAAGAAGACATCTTCTTCTGAGAGCTTTGATATTAATGATAGTACTTCGTCTGCTAAAGACGTTCATATTCATGAATCTGAAGATGGTGCTGATTTTAATTTTGATACTGGTTCTTGATTTTTTACTTAAGTTAATTTTAAAAGAGATTAGTCTCATTCAAATAAAAACTGTTATTCAGTTATTAACACAAAAAAGCCTTCAATATTGGACAAAAATCCAATGTCGAAGGCTTTTCTTTATTAAAATTTAAAATACGAATTATTAATGATTCCTTATTTACGACGCTCAGTTGTAAATTAATTACTAATAATACGATACCAAGCTCTTAAAATTCAGTAACCTGCTTAAATTTTTGTCCAATATTATTGGTTAGCTCCAATTTAAGACTGTTTTAATTAATAATTATTTTCTTGTCTTTCAATATTTTCCATATTTTTTTTAACAAATTCATTTTCAATATCATTCCAAGACAATTTTAAATCAACTAACCCGAATTTAATAAAAAGATGCCAAGCATGTTTAAAATCTTCTAATTTATGACTAAATAAACTTTTAGAAATCATTAATTTTAACGATAAAAAGACTTTATTCAATGACATTGTCATAGGCTTTTTTGCAAAATCATCCATCTCTTCGTCACTAATTAATAATAAATAGGTCCATTTATTTTGATTGGCAATATTAAAAAAGAAACTCATTGCATCAACATATTCTGAGAGTACTGTCTCTTCATGCGTTTTGCCTTTTTCCATTTTTTGTCCACGATTTTCTTTCCAGACTTTAAACCATTCAACCGTGTTGGCTAATTCTGATAGTTCAACATCCAAGCTCACATAGGCGTTAAACAATCTCTCTTCAGGACTCCATCTAATTTTTTTATCTTGAATAACATCCCGATCAAAGCTTCGTTCCATTTGGATCATATCTGTTAAGTTCACTAAATTTTCCTCCAAAAAAATCTGCCCACTAGTAACTAACGGACAGACATTTTTTTATTATTTAAAAATCAAGGGATCTGATTTAATACTTAATTCATTTATATTATTCAAGTACCAATTTCTAATGAAAGGTTCATTCAACAAAATATCGAACCATGAAATTTCTTGGGCAGCATCCATAACAGCAACGACCCATTTTTCATTATCACTCTCACCCATTTGTTGTTGATCATAAATTGTTATTTCAGATTTAGCTAATTTTAAAACAGCACTATTATTTGCGCCTGCTTCAACCATTAACTCATTTTCTGAAGCAAGTACAAATAATTCATCGATAACACTTCGTTTAAGTATATCTTCAGACAATTCGTATCTTGCTGGATTACCTGAATCCAATAGATTAAGATCAACGCTAAATCCATAATCTTCTTTTAAATACGTCGCAAAATCAATTAACATCATTTCAAGATATTTAATCGATTTTGCGTCTAATTTTTCCAAGTAACTAACAATTAAGACATTTGTAATAGCTGTACTATTAATTCGAATCATTCTTTTACGTAAATTTAAATAAAATAAAGATTCTCCTGATTCTTGTGCAACATAATAAGCGCCATCATTATCATCAATTTTAAAGGAAAAACTATCTACGACATTAATCCCAGGTATTTCATGGACAAGTGCTTTTCTAGGCTCTGAGAAGTGTAAAATAGCCGTTTCATTATCATGCAAGTCCATTAAACGGTTAAAGAAGAGTAAACAATAATCTGCAGCACTATATTTTTGCGGGAATGTTAAATAATTAGTGTCAAGTTGATAACCCATCAAACTCATTGCGGCATCAATCAACTCAACTTTATCCTGGGTATTCATTAAAACATCTAATGTTTCCGTAAATTTAATCCCATTGTTCAGACTTAATTTAATTTGTTCATTAAAGTTTACTAAACGCGATTTTGTAGAAACTAACTGCTTTTCTTTTTCAGCCATTATTCAGTCACCTGTCCTTTTTGACTAATTAAGTGAGATAAATAACTGTAATATAAGGCATCATTTTGTTTAGTGAATTTTTCAAAATCACCAAATATACCAATAACACTTTGTCTTTCATAACCAATCAACGTATCTTCTTTGGCTAAACTTAAAACATCAGTCTCACTTGATTTAATATCTTGATATGCACTGCTGGCTTTTTCATCCATCTCAGTTAACTCTGTTAATCTTTCTTTTAACACGCGACGTTCTTCACGAATACGTCCAGCATCCCAAGGACGCCCTTTTTCTTGTGAATTACGTTTCATATCTTCGCGAATTTTGTCTTTTTCAGCGTCACGTTCATCCTGAGAATCAACTAATTCTTGACGTTCTTTATTTTGAATTGATATTTGATTAATTTTATCTGTATTAACACGTTTATTCGTTTCTTCCAATTCAAAAGACTTAGCTAATTTAGCTAGTTCTTCTTCATCAAATTTAAATTCAACATTTAAAACGTCTAAATAGCCAAATTCTTTTCGATCCCACCAATTACCAAAATGAATTTTGAATTTTCCAACTTCCATTTCTTCAAAATAGAAGAATGGATACGTATCACGTAAATATGAGATAAGTTTCAAACTTAAATATTGTTGAATTTGTGGATAATCTTTAATGACCAACTCTTCTTGAATGGCAGATTCCGAAACGCTTCTTTTCTTTAACACTAGTTGTGCGTAACGAGATTGGTTAATGAGTTGATAAACTAATCGATCATCTTCTTGTTTAATCGCCTCTCTAAGTTGATTTAAGTACTCAACTTTTTTAGATAGAGTGCGTTCGATATTGTTTGTAGCTTCACTGTGATCCGATAAATTAAATTGATTGTCTTTTATCATAGTTTACCCCTTATTCATATTTAATGATTATTTTTTTTACTATGTATTGTGATTTTTCTTTGCATAATCAAAAAAACTAAAACAATTTTACTTGTCCTAGTTTCATTATCAATCATTTAGTTAGTCATTTCAAACCTTTATTACACTTTTTTTAATAAAGTTCTAAATATTGATCTCTTTCCCATTCAGAAACTTCTTGACGGTAAGCAGCCCATTCTAATTTTTTGGCTTCAATAAAGCTTGGATATAAATGAGGACCCATTGCTTTTTCCATGATATCATCTTTTTCCAATGCTTTAATGGCATTGTGTAGTGTCGATGGTAAGTCACTAATATGATTATCTTGGCGTTCTTGACGGTTCATTACGTAAATATTTCTATCAACAGATGCAGGTGGTACAACTTTATTTCTAAGTCCATCAAGTCCTGCTTCTAAAATAGCCGCAATAACAAGATAAGGATTAGCAGTTGCATCAACACTTCTTAACTCTAATCGAGTTGATAACCCACGAGCCATTGGTACACGAACTAATGGCGATCGGTTACGTCCAGACCAAGCAACATAAACAGGTGCCTCAAATCCAGGGACAAGACGTTTATATGAGTTAACTGTTGGATTAGTAATTGCTGTGTAACCACGTGCATGTTGTAATAAACCACCTAAGAAGTGGTAGGCATCTTCAGATAATTGCATCTTATCTTTTTCATCAAAGAATGCATTACCATCTTTATGAAATAATGACATATTAATATGCATCCCTGAACCATTAATTCCATTCAATGGTTTTGGCATAAATGTCGCATGTAGACCATGTTTTCTAGCTACCGTTTTAACGACTAATTTAAATGTTTGGATGTTATCACAGGCTTGTAAAGCATCTGCGTATTTAAAATCAATTTCATGTTGGCCAGGTGCTACTTCATGATGAGAAGCTTCAACATCAAAACCCATGTTTTCAAGTTCTAACACGATATCTCGACGACAATTTTCACCTAAATCAACTGGTGCTAAATCAAAATAGCTACCTTTATCGTTTAATTGTGTTGTAGGTTTTCCCGTTATAGGGTCTAATTTAAATAAGAAAAATTCTGGTTCAGGTCCAATATTAAATTCAGTAAACCCTAAATCATTCATTTCTTTTAAGACACGGATAAGGTTATTTCTTGGATCACCTTGGAATGGTTTACGTTCAGCGTTATAAACTTCACAAATAATACGCGCAATTTTTCCATGTTCATGTTCCCATGGGAAAATCATCCAAGTTGATAAATCTGGGTATAAGTACATATCACTTTCTTCGATTCGAACGAATCCGTCGATTGAAGAACCATCGAACATTAATTTGTTTTCTAATAATTTGTCTAGTTGGCTAATCGGAACTTCCACGTTCTTAATAATTCCGAATAAATCTGTAAACATAAGTCTTAAAAATTTAACGTTCTCTTTTTTTGCCATTGTAACAATGTCATCTTTAGTGTATGCAGCTTTTGCCATTTTATCTCTCCTCAGTATTTATAATTTATAGACGCTTGTTTGTGTTAAAAGAAGGATCGTCAGGATTTTTAAGTCCACTAACTGAAAGAAATTCATTTTGAAAAATATGTCTAACATCATTATCTGTCAAAGGCTTTTCTAACAATTTGCGTTGCTTTTTAGCCTGTGCTTCCTTTTCAAAATAAATTTCTTTAATGCCAACCATATTCATGCCTTCATCTAAATAATCTTTAATTTCAAATAACTTATCAATATCATTCAGTGAATACATTCTGCGATTACCATCATTTCTTTGGGGCATAATTAACTCCTGCTCCTCATAATAACGAATTTGACGAGCCGTTAAGTCCGTTAATTTCATTACCGTTCCAATTGGTAATACCGCTAATGATCGTCTGAGTTCCTTCTCTTTCATAAACAAGCCTCCTTTTTAATTACATCCTTATAGTAACAAGGAAATAAATGACTGTCAACGTACAATGTTAGATTTTATAACATAGCTTACAGTCGATTGTTCAATAGAATGTTTTTTCAACTGCAGCTGTAACTGCTAACTTAACATGCGCATACGTTAACCCACCCTGAACATAAAGCGTATAAGGTTCTCTTATTGGACCATCAGCTGACAATTCGACACTAGCACCTTCAACAAAAGTACCCGCAGCCATAATAACTTTATCTTCATAACCAGCCATATCACTTGGTTTTGGTTCAACATATGCATCAACGGGAGATTCACGTTGGATAGCTTGAGCAAACTTAACCATTGGTTCTGGTTTACCAAAGTTAACCGTTTGAATGAGATCAGTTCTTGGTGCATCCCATTTTGGTGACACATCTAATCCCATTTTTTCAAGTAATGCACTCGTATAGATAGCACCTTTAATTGCCTCACCTGTTACATGAGGTGCTAAAAAGAACCCTTGAATAAAATCTCTCATAACATTTAAGGTGGCGCCCTCTTCATTACCAGTACCAGGTGTTGTTAGGCGGTAACCAGCTTTTTCAATTAAATCAGCACGTCCAACGATGTAACCACCCGTTTTAGCTAAACCACCACCAGCATTTTTAATTAGTGACCCTGACATGATATCAGCACCTACCTCTGTTGGTTCAATTGTTTCAGAAAATTCACCATAGCAGTTATCGATAAAAATAATCACATCTTTTGAAATTTTACGAACTTCTTTAATCATCTCAGCAATTTCAGATACCATAAAACTATCTCTAGTTGCATACCCACGAGAACGTTGGATTGCAACAACTTTAACCTTATCCGTTAACTTTTCTTTTAAACCATTAGAATCCATATGATTGTCAGCCGTTAATGGGACGTAATCAAACCCGATACCATATTCTTTCATTGAACCAATACCCGTTCCAGAAATACCAATAACTTCCTGAATCGTATCGTATGGCATCCCAGTAATATATAATAAATCGTCCCCTGGTCGTAACATACCAAAAAGGGCTGTTGAAATTGAATGCGTTCCTGAAACAATTTGTGGTCTCACCATTGCCGCTTCTGTTTTGAAAACATCTGCATAGATACGATCAAGTCCATCGCGGCCGATATCGTCGTATCCATATCCTGTTGATCCGGCAAAATATGTTTCAGAAACATTATTTTTCTTAAAAGCTTCCAAGACTTTTTGTTGGTTAAACAAAACCTGTTCATCAATTTCTTTTAGTCTTGGTTCAATTTGAGTATCAACTTCTCCTACAACATTTGCTAACTCCTGTGATAAATTATCTATCCATTTTTGCATATATTCTTCTCCTTATGACTTTTGTCCTTTTAACCAATCCACTATTTGTATTTCTATTTTACTTAGTTGTTCCGGATGCTCGATTAAATCAAACCAGTTAACTGCCATTTTATTTCTAAACCAAGTTAATTGTCGTTTTGCGTAACGCCTTGAGTTGCGTTTTATTAACTCTGTCGCTTCATCAAGTGATTGTTTTTCTTCAAAATAAGCATATAGCTCTTTATATCCAATACCTTTACTAGCTGGTAAATCATTGGTTTTTTGGTTAAAAAGCCATTTTGCTTCATCAATCAGCCCGGAACCAATCATAAGGTCAACTCGACGATTAATCCGATCATATAGCACTGACCTATCAGTCGATAACCCAATAATAAAGGGGTTAAACTCATCCGTTTTTTGATCCGCTTGCGCCGAAAACAATTGATTTGATTTTTTAATAACCTCTAATGCCCTGATTACTCGTAGCGTATTATTAACTGGAATTTTTAATGCTGCATTTGGATCTAAGCTTTCTAATTCTTGCCAAAGTGCCTCAGGACCGATTTTTTCACTACGTTCTTGTAATTCTTTTCTTAAATTTAAATCGTCGTCATTATCTGTTCCCAATTGAAAATTATCAAGTAATGCCTGTAAATAAAATCCGGTCCCACCAACAATTATTGGTAATTTCCCTCTAGAGGCAATATCACTAATTGCTGCGCGACTTTCGACTGTAAAATCAGCGACTGAATAACGTTCATCACTATTCTTGTGATTAATTAAATAATGTGGAATTCCATCCATCTCATCTTCTGTAATTTTAGCCGTCCCTATATCTAATTTCCGGTAAACTTGCATAGAATCGCCTGAAATAATCTCACCATTAAATTTTTTTGCTAATTTTATCGATAAATCAGTTTTACCAACTGCAGTTGGCCCAACAATTAACAATACTTTTTGCGTCATTTCTAATCTCCTTGAATATCTTTTCGTACTTCTATTGCTTTTGCAGGAAAATCTGTAAAAATGGCATCATATTTCTTTTTAAAACAATAAGTCATATCCTTAACTGAATTAACTGTCCAAGGGCGAATCAGTAGCTTTGGCCAAAATAAGCCATGTCGTTCTCTCAGCCAGGTCACATCAGGGTGTAAGCTAGTGATTAAATGATGCTTAGCCAATTGACGCGACTCTTTAATTTTAAATTGGAATAAACTCGCGAATTCTGCATCAGGATTAATTTTTTGCATTCTACGAATTGAGTTTGGATTAAAACTAGAATACAAAAGATGAATATCTGATGGTAATTGTTCCATTTGTTTATTTACAAGTTCTTCTATACCTTGGTATTCTATATGATTCGTTTTTAATTCTAAATTAAAAGTGCCTTTAAAGTTGTTATCTTTTAACAACTCAATTACTTCTTTTAATGTTGGAATTTGTTCACCTTGATAGTCAGAACTGAATTTAATTCCTGCATCTGCTTTTTTTAATTCCGCTAGTGTCAGATTTACTACCTTACCTGTTAAATTTGTGGTCCTATCAATTTTTTCATCATGCATAATGATTAGTTCACCATCTTTAGACAACTGAACATCAGTCTCAATGCCGTCGGCTCCTGCATCTATTGCGGCCTGAAAACTAACTAACGTATTTTCTGGTCTGGTTCCCTTACTTCCGCGATGCGCATAAATTTTGGTCTGCATATACAAGTCACCCCTAACTTTCAAAAATTATTATATCATTAATCGTAAAATAGCGGTGCTTTTAGTGGCAATTTTAGATTGAATAAGTCATAATAAAGATGTCAAATGAATAAGGAGGTCTACATAATGAAAAACTTTTCAAAAGGTTTCTTAGTCGGAACTGCTGCAACTGTAGGCGCATTAGTTGGTAGCGTCTTTGCCTTTAAAAAAACTGTTGTTGCACCCATCGAAGAAAAAGAACAAATGATTGAAGAAAACCGTAAACGTGCAACACGTAAGAGCCGTTCATCACACCATTCATAAACTAATAAAAGCATTGAAGAATTTTCATTCCTCAATGCTTTTTCTTTTTAGCGTTTTTTTGTTCTACCATCCCATTTTGAAAAACCTGTTTTCAAAATAGTAATATCTGTATAGCCTTGTTTGTGTAATTTATAGGCTGCTCGAGTACTAATCGATTTACCTTGGTCATATAAGTAAAGAGGTAAATCTTTTCTTAAACCACCAATCGCTGTTTTAAATTGAGAATAGGGAATATTTCTTGCTCCCATAATATGAGAAGCATCAAATTCACTTTTTTCACGTAAATCAACAACTTGCGCCTTACGCATACCTTCATTAAATTCTTCATTTGTTACTAATTTAGCTGCACGGCGACCCATATACCAAAGATAAAATTGGTTACCAGCTAACCCAACTAAAATAATAATCAAAATGATATTAATTATTAAACTAACCTTTACTGCTCCTAAAATCATACTAGTTCTCCCCTCAATTATTATTTAATAAACTGACGAGCAAGTGAAGCGGCACCAATAACGCCAGCTTCATTTCCTAATTGTGCTAATTTTAATGATGTTGATGAACGAACTGTTGGGAATGAAAATTGTTTAAAGTATTTAGTAACTTGATCTAATAGGAACGTTCCAGCAGCAGAAACACCGCCACCGATAACAATATATGCTGGATTTAACATATTACCTAAGTTACCACAAGCTAGTCCAAGATAATACGATACCTTATCAACGACCATTTTACCTAAAACATCATTCTCTTTAGCTAAATCAAAAACTAATTTAGATGTAATTTCTTGTCCGTCATCTAACATTTCTTTTAATTTTGATTGGCCAGCAAACTCTTCAGCCATATCACGAGCTACACGTACAACACCAGTAGCTGAAGCATATTGTTCTAAACAACCATGCTTACCACAAGTACACATGTAGCCATTAGGTTCAACTGTAATATGTCCAACTTCGCCACCAGCACCAGCAACACCATGTAATAATGCACCGTTAGCGATAATACCGCCACCAACACCAGTTCCAAGCGTGATGAAGGCAACTTCATCATCATTTTCGCCAGCGCCTTTCCAACGTTCACCTAAAGCAGCAACGTTGGCGTCATTATCAATAGCAAATGGAATTTGTGTACCGGATTCAATATCTGCTTGAACATTTTGCAATGTTTTCCAGTTCAAATTATATGCACCAATAACAGTTCCATCTGCACGATTTACTGTACCTGGTGAGCCCATACCAATTCCAACGAATTGATCAGCAGTCATATCAAATAGTCTGATATGGTGATTAATTGAAGCAATGATATCTGGCACAATATGTGAGCCTTCATCAAGAACGTTTGTTTCAATACTCCATTTTTGTTGAATATCGCCTGTTTCAGTTAAAATAGCGAATTTAACTGTTGTGCCACCTAAGTCGACACCAATTAATTTTTTTTCAATTACCATTATTCAAATTCCTCCACTTACACTCTCAATTATTTTGTTCTTCAACTCGATGTTCATGAGATAGTACAATTTTAGCTCTAGCATAGATTTTGTCATCAATCACTCCTGATCGATGTAAATTATCTAATTCCAATGCCATTAATTCAATATCCCACATACGTTTACCAACATAAACGTACACACCAAATTGTTTCAATAGTTGTTGGACATCATACAAATTTTTCAATTAACGGTCACCACCTTAAACTAGATACTATTAGAAATTCCAATTTTAATCAGAATTAAATTGATAATAATTAAAATAACGAATGCAGCTATCTGTTTAATATGACTGATTCGTGCCAATCTTGGTGCGCCTACAGTCGTTGCGATTAAGAATCCAGATAAAATACCGCCAATATGAGCTGCATTATCTGTACTTGACGACATAAACCCAAACGCAAGATTTAACACAATGAATAGTAAAAATTGCTGCGACATTTGTCTAAAATAGGCACTTTTTCTAAAATTATCACCTAACATTAGGAATGCCCCAAATAAACCAAAAATAGCACCACTAGCGCCTGCCGAAATAGTATCTGGACTGAACGTGAAACTTGCAATATTGCCAGCAATTCCAGCAAGCAAATAAATGCCTGTAAAACGCCAATGACCAAATAACATCTCAATTTGGATACCAATAAAATACAATGTAACCATATTAAGGACAATATGTTCAAATCCAATATGTAAAAATATGGGATTAAATAATCGCCACCACTCGCCGTCCATGATCAGTGGATTATATTTAGCGCCAAATTCAATTAATACATTTGTGTCTTGACTACCACCAGCAAGTGTCATTGCGATGAAAACAATTGCTGATAATCCAATAAAAAAGTACGTCATAAATGGTGTATTTTTGTATTTTGCCAAATTCATAGATAGCTCCTTATTTCATATAAAAATTTACAAAATAACGTTTACAAGATTTTATTTCAACTAGTATAAAAGTTATTTAAAACAAAAAAACAACAGGAAAATTCCCGTTGTTATTTTGTTTCGCGATGTAAAGTAACCTTACGATCACGTGGGCAAAATTTATTAAGCTCAACACGATCTGGATTATTACGTTTGTTTTTACTTGATAGGTATGTCCGTTCATGACATTCCGTACATTCTAATGTAATGTGTACACGCATGGTTGCAACCCTCCATATATTTCTTCATAATTTCATAAGACAATTAGTCTTTAACGTCTTATATAATATCATTATTAATAAGTAAACGCTAGTGTTTTTTTTTATTTGTTAAGGAAATTTACTTTACAGCAATAAAATCAGGTATTAGATGACTTATTTCCTTAATATTATTTATCAGATTCAACAGTTTTCCAAAATGCTGAATAAATTGAAACTGCTGCCTGACCATTCACAGCACTACCTGTATTATTAGCCATTCCAGGGAAAACGAGTGCAACGACCACTTTAGGCTTGTTAGAAGGTGCATATGAAGCCAAACTAAGTGCTTCAGTTTCAGATGTTCCATAGAATGTTTGAGCAGTACCTGTTTTAGCTGAAATTGATGGTGTTACATCACTCATCGCATTCCCAGTTCTCAATGAACTTGATCCATGAACAACCTTATAAAATCCTGATTGAACAACATCAAATTCTGATTTTGTTGCGTTAACTGTACTTAAAATATTAGGTGTCATTTCAGTTTGAACAGAACCTAAAGAACCATCCTCATTTGTTGAACGAATCGCTTTTACAATTTGTGGTTGTAATCTTGTACCACCATTAGCCATCGTTGACATGTATTGCGCTAATTGAATAGTTGTATATGAATCATAATTTCCGAAAGATAAATCAAGTGCTTTACCAATATTTGTTTGGTTAGCTACACCCTCAAAACCAGTTGACTCACCAGGTAAATCAACACCTGTTTTGATACCAAGTCCGAATTGATTAAAGTAACCACGCATTTTGGGGAAAATTGAATTCGACATATCCAGTGAAGAACCACTTGAATATTTGAATCCGCCTTCTCTCATTGCTAACTGCATCATGTACGAGTTAGAAGAAACCATTAATGCATCAGAAGCTGTTAACGCAACGTTAGCTGAACCAGATGTATTAAACCATGATGACTTAGGAGCTGTCCCAGCAAGCTTAATAGGTTCATCAGTTATGGTATTGCTAGTTGGTGTAATTGCCCCATCCATCATAGCTCCCATAACCGTAGCACCTTTTACAACAGAACCCATGGTAAATACTTGATTAATCGACCCTAAAGCATCATCCGTAATCTTACCTGTTTTAATATTTCGATTAACACCGGCCATTGCATAAACGGCACCTGTATTTGGGTTCATGACAACTGCGTAGGCCCCTGGATTATAAGGATTGCTTCCAGCAATTGATTTCACACTATCGTTCATAATCTTTTGAACTTGAGCTTGGAATTTAGCGTTAATATTTAAGACGAGATTATCACCTTTTTTACCACTATATTCTTGTACTTGTTTTACTATTTTACTATTAGCCACTTCAACCTTAGTTTGTGACTTTGTTCCTTTTAAAACATCTTCATATTGTTTTTCTAAATAACTCTGACCAACACTATCATTTCGTGAATAACCTTCAGTCATTAACGTTTCCACGCTATCACTAGGTAGCCCAGTAGCTTCACTAGTGACATTTCCGATGATACTGTTCATACTTTTACCATTTGGGTAACTTCGTGACCAGTTAGTTCCTATTTTAATCCCATTCATCCCTGATAAATGTTCACCTACTTCAGCCATCTCCTTATCGGAAACATCAGAGGTTTTTAAGTAAACAGTTGATAATGAATAAGCACCCGTCATTTTCCCAAAAACAGTAGCAGCTTCTTTTTCTTCATCAGTTAATGAATCAATGTTATTTTTAACAGCATATGCTACTGTCAATGTATTAAAATCAGTAGTTGATAATTTGTTTAACTCAGCAGATGTTAAATTTTTTTCTTTTTTTACAGCAGCAGTGACAGCTTTTAAATGCCCCTTATCCGCTAAGTAGTAATCAGCAGCATTGCGGTCTGTTAATTTACTCGTATCAATACTGACATAGGTTACTAAGTTATTAGCTATCTTATATAAATCAGGCGATAGGATACCTGATCCTTTTGTATAAGTAATTGCTCGAGAAGAATTATTACCAACTAGAACCTTACCTGTTGAGTCATAAACCATCCCACGCTGTACATTCTTAGTTTCTGTTGTCGTATCCGTACTATTAACTGTCGCTTCAAATGAAGCTCCGTTTAAAATTTGTAAATAGGCTAACTGCGCCAGTAATGCTGCAAAAAGTAGGAAAACAATAAAAAACAGGAAATTTAATCTAAATGGAATATGTGATTTATTTTGTTTGCTTCGACCTTGTTTTGTTTTTGGAAGTTTCACGTTTAATTACCTCTCACTGTATCATTATTAGTCTTTTAATTCGTATAAATATATCATTTACCATATTACCACATTTTTAAGATTCATTGGCCCAATAAACAGGCTAACAATTTATATTATAATAAAAACTTTAATAATCAGATTAAATATATTTTTATCTGCTGCTGATTTATGCGGTAAAGTCCCAAATATGCTATTCTTATTACCATACATTAATAGTCAGAGAGGTTTTAAAATGGTTAAGCTTAAAAATTATCTTAAAAAGAATCATGTACTCCTTCTAAGTTTCCTTATTCCTTTATTCATTATGCTTTGTTACTTTATTGGCCGCAAAATGTATCCTTTTGGGAATAGTTCTCTATTAACTGTTGATTTAGGTCAGCAATATATTGATTTTTTCTCTTATTTTAGAGCCACACTTCTCCATCATCCTACTAGTTTTTTCTATTCATTTTCACAAGCAATTGGTGGTGATATGTTAGGTGAGTGGGCATACTACTTAATGAGTCCTTTTAATCTTATTTTCTTAGTATTTCCAGGAAAATCAATTTTAGCGGGTGTTATGGTAGTCACCCTTTTAAAATATGCCTTATCAGGCCTTACGTTCGGTTTATTATTAAAGAAAACAACAAGAATGACTTCACTTTATATCCCATTATTTGCCACAGCGTATGCGCTAATGGGTTGGACGATTGCTAACCAACTTAATTTATTATGGTTAGACGCTGTTATTCTATTACCTTTAGTTATTTTAGGCTTTGAAAAATTACAGTTGAATTCAAAAAGTTGGGCTTATACTTGGTGGCTTGCGTTACTTTTAATCGTTAACTATTATATGGGTTATATGGTCTGTCTTTTTATGATTTTATATTTCTTATATACAACAAGTCGTGTATCTCTATCAGTTAAACAATTTTTTAAAAAATCATGGATTTTCATCTATAAATCTCTAGTTTCTGTAGCAATTTCAGCAATTATCCTCTTTCCAACTCTATTCTCATTGCTTTCAAGTAAGGGAGAATACACGGAAGAATCTATTAAAGCAAAAATTGAATATAATCCTTTAGCGATGCTTTCAAAATTTGTGATTGGTTCATTCAATTTTGATCAAATGCCTTCTGGTTTCCCTAATATTTTTGTAGGGAGTTTGGCTTTAATTGGTTTTATCTTATATTTCATGAATAACCGTTTTTCAATTAAAGAACGGGTTGTCTCTTTTTTAATCACAAGTTTCTTGATCCTATCGATGTGCTTTGAACCTTTAGATTTACTATGGCACGGAATGCAATTTCCAGTTTGGTATCCTTATCGTTTTTCATTTGTATTTTGCTTTTGGATTATCCTTTTAGCTGCTCAACAATTTGAGTACTTTAATCCTATAAAATTCTGGAAATTGAGTATTGTAGGTCTTTTATTCATCGGAATGTTTACGTACTTATTTATATCAAAAGAATCTTATAGTTATTTATCTGATGAAACTTTATTCCTATCAATTTTATTTATTCTTTTAACGTTAATTTTAATTCAGTTCCAAGATCATGCATCACCTTCATTCAAATGGTTGTTATTTGCAAGTGTAATAGCTGAGATGTCATGTAACGCTGTTTATTCATTAGATAACATTAGTTATTTATCTACAAGTGAATACGACGTGTCAACGACTGCCCTAGCAACTGAAAGTAAATCGTTAAAAAAAATTGATAATTCTTTCTATCGTGTCGCACAAACATACAGTCGGACTAAAAATGATGCCATGTCAGCTGATTTTTTCAGCGGTTCCCATTTTAGTTCTGCTTTTTCAAAATCAATCCCAACTTTTTACGGTAAGATAGGACAACCTGATGGTGATAATTATGTCACTTACTCAAATGGTACCTTGGTAACAGATGCCCTATTAAATATGAAGTACGTTTTTACACCAAAACAATTACGGACTTCTAAGGCATTGGACACACAGTTAGAAACATTGACACCACTAACTGAAAAACCTGATACAGCTTACTATAGACCTGTCTCAAATAACTCGTTAACTGAAACGGTTAAAAATCCGTATGCTTTATCAATTGGCTATGCAGCAAATGATACTATATTGACAAACAAGAATAAAACAACTAACCCATTAAGATATCAGTCTGATTGGTTATCTGCTCTAACCGGTATTAATAACGATGCTTTATTTACACCAATTAATTTTAATACTGTCAATTTTGATAACGTTGGTTCACAAATTAATTTAACAAATTCTATTCTAACAAAAACGAAACTAAATAAATCTGGACTAGTCACTTTCACATACACACCAACAACAAACGATGCTTATTATTTAACCTTAGGTTCAGGATTAAGTACTGATAATGTTTTATTTAAATTAAATGGTCACGAATTAAAACAATATAAAACGTATCGAAATACAGTTGTTGTTAATATTGCATCCAATAATAAAGGTAAAAAAATAGTTCTGACAGCTAAATTAAAGAAAAGAACCCTTTTCTTAGAAAACTTTACGCTTTATCAAATGAATGTTAATTCATTTAAATCCCAAATTAAGCAACTAAAATCTAGTGAATTAAACGTTACAAAATACAATCAACATTCAATCACAGGTTCAATATCAGTTAAACGTAATCATCAAGTCGTCTTTACAACGATTCCATACAGTAAAGGTTGGCATGTTAAAGTTGATGGTAAATCCGTAGCAACTAATAAATCATTGAATACTTTTCTCAGCTTTAAAGTTGCTAAGGGAAATCATACCGTTAAACTTATCTATTGGCCACCATACATGGGTATTGGTTTGATCGTCTCAATTTTGGCTATTCTCTTGATACTTATTAAGCCAATTATCGTTCACACAAAAAGATTGATTAAATAGTTTTTGTATAATACAAAAGGACAAGATTGCAATATGCAATCTTGTCCTTTTATTTAGTCTTGTTCATTTTTTCATCAAATTCTGTGACAGCTTTTGTTTCACCAATAATCAGTACCTGATCATTTGGTAAAATAATTTGATCTGCTAATGGTGAAATAATCATTTCTTTACCACGTCTAATACTGATTACATTTAAATTAAATGTTGATCTGAAATTTAATTCATCTAATGTCTTATTAACATATCTCGGATCTGTCATATCAATTTCTGCCAATCGGTAATCATCATCTAAATCTAAGTAATCTAACAAATGATTAGAACTTAATGCCCTACCCAACTTGATTCCCATATCTCGTTCAGGATGAACAATATGATCTGCCCCAACCTTTTGGAGTACACGAGCGTGATATTTATTCAATGCTTTAGCCGTTACGACAGGAACACCTAATTCTTTAACCATCAATGTGACTAAGATACTTGCTTGAATATCTTCACCAATTGCGACAATCACATGATCAAAATTACGAATACCGATTGATTTTAAAGCTTCATCATCTTGTGCATCGGCAACAACAGCATGTGTTGCAATATCCATATAATCATTTACACGAGCTTCATCCCTATCAATAACTAAAACTTCTTGCCCATACTCAATCAACGTTTCGCAAACACTCGCACCAAATCGACCTAAACCGATTATTGCAAAATTCTTTTTCAACTTATCTCACCTACTTAATTTAATAAAAAAAGACTAAGTAACAAATGATTTGCAACTTAATCTTTTATATTTAGCTTTTATAAATTATCTTTAACATCGGTAATTTTGACTTCAAAATTACCATTTGGTGTTTCAATTGTTACTGTTTCATTTAATTTATGGCCAACTAATCCTTTAGCGATTGGTGATTCATTTGAAATTTTACCAGACATTGGGTCAGCTTCTGCCGCACCAACAATCGTGTATGTTTCTTCCTCTTCACCAGGTTCCATAAATGAAACTGTTTTACCAACAGAAACTTCGTCAGCATCTACACCAGCGTTATCAATAATTTCTGCATAATGGAGCATATGTTCAATTGTTTTAACTCGGCCTTCAACAAAACTTTGTTCATCTTTAGCTGATTCATATTCTGAATTTTCTGATAAATCGCCATAACTACGTGCAATCTTAATACGATTAATAATTTCTGCACGCGTTTTTGTTTTTAATGTTTCAAGTTCTTCTTCAAGTTTAACTTTACCGTCTACGGTCATTGGATATACTTTATCTTCTGCCATCACTTACTCCTCTTAAAATTAATAAGTTCAATATGCCTATCAGGTTAACATTTAATTTTGTGATTGTAAACCGGTTGCGTGGATTATTGAACATAATCATTATCAGCCTGTGTCATAGGTGAAAATGCTTGGTAATATTCATACGTTTTAGAATATTCTATTTTTTTAGAATTTGAATTGAAAATAAAATAGAAATTACCTTTCTTTCTGTCCAATGGTGTCAAAACAGCCTGGATAGAATCTAAACTAGCATTGTTAAATGGACCAGGTCCATATCCTTTATAAACGTACAAATTATATGGTTTATCCACGTAATAATCAGCTGACGTTAAATCTTTTTGCGGTATATTTAGCGCATAACTAACTGATATTTTTGATTGTAACGTTATTTCTGATGCAATTCGATTGAAATAAACACCGGCAATTTTTTGACGATCTTTATGGTTTTCCGTCTCTTTTTCAACTAATGAAGCGAGAGAAATGACCTCTTGTACTGTTAATTTTTGTTTTTTTATTGTTGCATAATAAGGCGATAATTCATCATTTGCTTTAACAATCATTTGCTCAACAAGATTTTTTAACGTTGTTTTTTTATAAACAGTATACGTAGCTGGGAACAAATAACCTTCTAAAGGATATCTCACGTTTTTAGATGCCATAGTGGTATCTAAAAGATCTGGATATTTTTTATCTAAGTAATCCAAAAAAGTTTTATTTTTCATTAATTTAATAAAATCATTATATGAAAAATTTGTTTCTTTTGAAATGGATTTACCGATTTGGTTAATTGTTGTTCCCTCACCAACTAATACTTTCGCTAATTTATTTTGTATAGGCTCACTACTTCCACCTTGTTGAAGTGTCCAAGCAATTTTATCCAAACTCATAGATGCCTTAAGTTGATAGTAGCCGCCCTTAAATTGTGACACCTTTTTTTGCTTGACATAGTACGTATACACCGTACCACTTTTAATAATTTTATTTTTTTCTAAAATTGTTCCAATTTGTTTTGTACTTGATCCAATTGGAATATAAACTTGTTCAATTTTATTATTATTTTTATCTAGTGGATCTAAAGATGCCTTGATATATCTATAGGTCATAAACAATATTGTCAGTAGTAATATACATAATAATGCAATGACCCCTGCAATAATTTTCTTAGCCTGGTTTTTATTATTCTCTGGCGGTAATTCTGGAGATGTATCATCTTTTTTCATTGTTTAACCTCCTCACGCTTAATAATAAGTATTATTAAGCTGCGTCCTAAATTATCGAATATCAGCCCTAAGCGTCTCTTTTAAAGCTTCGATAACACGGTTAAAATCATTTGTGACATCTTCTTCAACCAAAGTTTTTGTAATATCTTGATAAGTTAACGTATAAGCAAGGGATTTCATGCCATTTTCAATATGAGATCCTTGATAAAGATCAAATAAATGAACATCAATTAAAGACTTTCCACCTTGTTTTTTAATTAACGCTTCAATCTCACTGTTAGCTATATCATTAGCAACTAGGAGGGCCACATCACGAGTAACTGATGGGAATTTAGAAATAGGCGCAAATAATCGGTCTGCTTTTTTCGCATCAACTAATTTTTGAAGATCTAATTCGAAAACGTATGTTTCCTTTAAATTAAATTCTTTAGCTGAATTAGGATGTACTTGGCCGACAAAACCAATTAATTCATCTTTTAAATAGATATCAGCTGTTCGTCCTGGATGCATATCTTCATGACTTTCAGAAGATACATAAGTAACATCATCAACTAATTCTAATTGTGTTAATAATTGTTCAACAACACCTTTAATCATGAAGAAATCAACAGGTTGTTTTTCATTTTGCCAATTTGCAAGTTTAAATAATCCTGTCATTGCACCTGCAATATGTTCAATTTCAGTAGGTCGCTCTTCGCCCTCACTGCGGAAAAAGACTCTTCCTTGTTCATAGAAAGCAAGATTGTCAGATTTTCGTGCTTCATTGTACGCTAAATCATCTAATAACCCGCTGATTAAGTTCATTCTTGTTGTTGTTCGTTCTGAGCTCATTGGGAACATTAAATTTGTCGTAAAAACATCTTTTTCTTCAAAAATAAATTTACCAGCTTTTTCTTCCGTTGTTAATCCATAACTAATAACTTCAGATAACCCAGCTGATTCCAAAATATGACGCGCCTGTTTAATCATTTTTTGTTTATAAGTATATTTACCAGGAGTCATTTTGCCAGTTGGTAGTGTAGAAGGAATATTATCGTATCCATAAATACGCGCGATTTCTTCTACTAAATCTGCTTCAATACTAATATCCCAACGTCTTGCAGGAACTTCAACATTTAAAGTACCATCGCGATTTACAACCGTAAATCCTAATTGTTTAAATAATTTAGTGATTTCAGATTCTGATAATTCAGTCCCAAGTACACCATTAATATGTGCCACCGTTGTATCAACAAAAGTTGACTCTGCTTCTAGCTTACTTGCACTTGCCGTACCCGACACAACTGTTCCATCACCTAAATTAGCGATTAACTCTGCTGCTGCATCAAGTGCTTCTTGTACTGTTTCAACGTTAATACCACGTTCAAATCGCATTGAGGCTTCACTATGAATACCATGTGTGCGTGCTGTTTTTCTAACCATTGAATTGTTAAATACTGCAGATTCAATCGCAACTGTCACAGTTTCGTCGGTTATTTGTGTTGATTCGCCACCCATTGTCCCAGCAATAGCAATCGGTGTTTTACCATTTGTAATCACAATATCTTTTTCTTTTAATTCACGTTCTTCGCTATCTAGTGTTGTAATCTTTTCGCCAGCAATAGCTGTTCTTACTAAAATATCTTTACTTCCCAATTTATTATAATCAAAGGCATGTAATGGTTGACCATAATCCATCAATATATAATTGGTCACATCAACGACATTATTAATAGGTCTAACGCCTGCGTTCCAAAGACGAATTTGTAACCACATTGGACTTGCTTTAATTGTTAAATCTTTAATCACGCGCATCGAATATGTGGGTGCTAACGTTTTATCAGGCAACGATAAAGAAATGTAATCTTCAATTTTTTCAGTAGATGTTTCTTTCAATTCTGGATGCTTAAATGTTGCCGGAACATCATAGTCAGCAGATAGTTCATGTGCTACCCCACGCATACTTAACATATCAGCACGATTTGGTGTCACATCAATATCAATAATGTCATCATTCATACCTAAGTAATCAAAGACTGATTCACCAGGAATTGCATTTTCTGGCATTACGTAGATACCTTCTACAAATTCTTTAGGCACGACACTATCTGAAAATCCAATTTCTTGTAATGCACAAATCATACCTTCAGAAGCTTGTCCGCGCATTTTACCACGTTTGATTTTAACATTATCAGCAATTCTAGAATTGGGTAATGCAACAATAACTTTTTGCCCTGCGGCAATATTAGGTGCGCCACAAACGATTTGACTAAGAGATCCTTCACCAACATCAACTTGGCAGATATTTAAATGATCAGAGTCTGGATGTGGTACCAAACTATCAACATATCCAACAACAATTTTTTTAAGTCCTTCAGAAGGACGTTCAACGCTATCAATTTCAACGGCTGTACGAGCTATTTTTTCAGCAATAATTTCAGGTTCAATTTCTAATGTTAAATATTCATTCAACCAATTTTTAGATACTTTCATTATCTCTAACCTCTTTTCGTAAATTGTGACAGGAATCGATTATCGTTTAAATAAAAATGACGAATATCGTCGATACTATATTTAAGCATCGCAAAACGATCTGGTCCTAAACCAAAGGCAAAACCACCGTATACTTCAGGGTCGACACCGGCCATTCTTAATACATTAGGATGTACCATTCCAGCGCCTAAAACTTCTAACCAGCCTGTGTATTTACAGATTGAGCACCCTTTACCCGCACATTTAAAACAGGTCACATCGACTTCAACTGACGGTTCCGTAAATGGGAAGTAACTTGGTCGTAACCGAATTTCTTGTTCTTCTCCAAAAATTGTTTTAGCAATCAGTTCAATCGTTCCCTTTAAGTCTGCCATCGTAATATGTTTGTCGATTACTAACCCTTCGAACTGGTGAAATTGATGTGAATGCGTTGCATCATCTGTATCACGTCGATAAACTTTACCAGGTGAAACCATTTTTAATGGTCCTTTTGAAAAATCATGTGTTTCCATTGTCCTTGCTTGAACGGGTGATGTTTGTGTTCTCATTAATAATTCTTTTGTAATATAAAATGTATCTTGCATATCACGAGCGGGATGATCCGCAGGTAAGTTCAACATTTCAAAATTGTAATGGTCTTCTTCTATTTCTGGACCTGAAACAACTTGATACCCCATACCCAAAAAGAGCTCTTCCAATTCTTCAATCACTTGCATAATAACATGTGGCTGCCCTAATTGAATTTGGGCACCTGGTAGCGTTACATCGATTTTTTCTTTTTCCAACTTTTTAGCAGTCATTTTAATTTCAAGTTCTTCATTTTTCACACGAATAGCTTCAGCTAACTCATTTTTAATGGTATTAGAAAAGCTACCAATTTTAGGTCGTTCTTCGGCTGATAATTCCTTCATACCTCTTAAAACTTCTGTGATTGGTCCTTTTTTTCCAAGTAAATTAACACGAATAGCATTAATTTGTTTTAGATCCTCTGATTCACGAATTTGTTTCAAGCCTTTTTCTTGTAACTCAAGTAATTTCTCTTTTAAATCCATTAATATCGACTCCTTTATTAGTTGTTTTGATAGATTTTAGACACAAAAAGACCCCGTCCTAAAAAGGGACGAGGTCTCGCGGTACCACCCTTGTTTTTGAGAATACAAATTCCCAAACACTCAAAATGATAACGGCCATTAACCGGTTAATTGCATGATTTAAGTTAGCCTACATTAATTAACAGCTCTAGAAGTGAATTCAATATTTTATTTATTGGTTAGTTTCAGTCTAGCTAACCATCCCTTTAAATCCAAGAAAAATATCTACTATTTTCTGTCTAAGCCTTTATTCTATATTCATAGTTTAAAGGTATCAAAGCCTATCGTCAAGTCTTACTCGCAATCTTTAAGTGTATACCACTTTTCTGACCATGTATGGACGCTATCCATCATATTTTTCATGTCTTTTCCTTGTTCAGTAAGCTCATAAAAACTACGACTAGTTTCACCGATGGCGACTCTTGAGATAATATTAGTATCTTCAAGTTCTTTTAAACGTTCAACTAATACACGGTCACTGCATTTATCAACCTTTTGAGCTAATTCTTTAAATCGTTGAGGTCCTTCATCCAATAAAACGTTAATAATTAAACCGTTCCATTTTTTACCTAATATTGAAAAAGTTTTTTCAAATTTAGGACACATTTCATAATTTGTTTTTTCTTGAACAACTTGCATAATTAACCCCTCCTCAGTTACTTTATTACTATATTTTATCATTAACTAACAAAAAGTAAACAAATTGGTTCGTTTTCGAAAAAACAAAAAGGATAAGCCTGTAGGCCTATCCTTTTTAAAACTATTTTAAAATTGCAATTAATTGCTGAAAGCTATGTTTTGATTTATTTTTTAACGGTGATGAAACTTCACTTGTTGCTTCATATTTATCAACCATGGTTACAATATATCCCTCTGGATATTTAGGTGGTGCAACAGTAGCACCCCACATATGTTTCATGATGATATCTTTTTCTAAATCAGATAATGTCGTTAACTTCTCTGCATTTCTAATAGCGATACGCGGATGAATCCAAGCATGTGTACCGCGATCGAATTTAGTTGTACGCCAATCGTAGTAAAATAAATCATGTAATAATCCGGCCCTTGCCGTTGCTTTTGCATTTAAATGTAATCTTTTAGCGATACGATAACTGTCATAGGAAACTGAGATTGAATGTTCTAATCGAGTAGAAAAATGATGTTGTGTATATTCACTTAATCTTTGAACTTCTGGTTTTGCCAAAAGGTCTCCAACATAACTCATATATAATTCATCATCAAGATACGAATCTTTTTTCATATACTAGTACGCCCCCAAAATATTTTTTCCTATCTCCATCATAACTGATTGAGCACCTATTGCAAGCGCAATCAGTTATCTTTAGTAAATCGTAATAATTTCACCAAATATCATAATTAAGCTTTAAGATGAAACATTAGTACACCTGCAGCAATAGCGACATTTAACGATTCAGCACGACCTTTAATTGGAATATATAAATTAGCATCCGTTTCATTTAACAGGTCATTACGCATCCCGTTACCTTCATTTCCCATAATTAAACCAAAATTATCTGTAGCAGAAATCTCACGATAACTAAGTGCATCTTCATTTAATTCAGAACCATAAATAGCAATATTATTTTCTTTGAATAAGGTAGTAACTTCCATTAAATCGGCATCCACTAATTGAACATGAAATTGGCTTCCCTGCATCGAACGTAAAACTTTAGGATGATGACTATCTGCACTACCCTCACCAAAAATGACACCTGTTAAACCGGCAGCATCGGCAGTTCTAACCATTGTTCCAATATTTCCTGGATCTTGAACACCATCTAGCATTAACCAGCCACCAGTTAAATGGTCAACTGATAATTGTTGATTTTCTTCCATCTCAGTTACCGCGTAAATACCTTGTGGCGTACTCGTGTCAGCAAGATATAAACTAACTTCAGATGAGATTTCTACTTGCTCAATTGTCGTATCGGCTATTTCATCAAAATATCTAAAATCATTAGTAACAAGCAAATATTCAATTTTTGTGTTTGCCATGAGTGCTTCTTTAACTAAATGCCAGCCTTCTAAAAGGTATTTATTTTCCTTTTTACGACCTTTTTTAGTTTGTAATTTTTTCCAGTATTTAATCTTAGCATTCTGTGTTGAATTAATTTTTTCCATAAATGTACCCCTCTTACTATTGGAAATAATTATAGCATATTTAAAATAGCATTAGTTGGTCATTATCATCTTTTCCAGTTATAATGAAAGCAATAAATGCCTATATCTACTTTATAATATGGAGGGATTACATTATGAGTGCTATTCAAATAACTGTTTTTGGTCGCGTGCAGGGTGTTGGCTTCAGATATACGACGAAGAGATTAGCCGATGATCTAGGCATCTACGGGTCAGTACAAAATAATTTTGATGACAGCGTCACAATTAAAGCAAGTAGTTCAGATAATACCCAATTAGAAAAATTTATTCAAAAAGTTAAAAATTCACCTACACCAGCCGGTAAGGTGACTGATTATAAAGAAACCTCCTTAACTAATTATATGCCGACTGCCTTTACCGTTATTTACTAATTACGATTTATTTATAGCCCATTGAAATCCCCCTATATTTAAAGTATAGTAATCGATATAGTCACTTTAAGAGGGGAAAATATATTAATGAAAAAGATTAAACGTTTAACAATGCTCCCAATATTCATGGCGCTTGTCCTGTTCCTATCGGGATGCGTCCGCAGAGACAAGAATGGTAATCCTTTTGGGATGGTTTACGACTATTTAGCAAAACCAACTCAGGGATTGCTTGACTGGTTATCCGCTCATCTAGGTAACAACTACGGTCTAGCAATTATCGTTATCTCAATCGTCATTCGCTTGGCACTTATGCCAATGATGATTAATCAATCGAAAAAAGCGACCGTTCAACAAGAAAAAATGGGTTCGATTCAACCACAATTAAAAGTCATTCAAGAACGACAAAAAAATGCTAAAAGTTCAGAAGAAAAAGCAGCTATCAGTCAAGAAATGATGGCACTTTATAAAGATAACAACGTCAGCATGACTGGCGGAATTGGCTGCCTACCATTATTAGTTCAAATGCCAATTTTTGCTGCGCTATACGCTGCAATCTTATATTCTTCAGAATTAAAGGATGCTGTCTTCTTTAGCATTAAATTAGGTACACCATCAATTATCTTTACTGTGCTATGTTTCATTGTGTATTTGGGTCAAGGATTCATTTCAACAATTGGCATTCCGCCAGAACAAAAGAAAACAATGCAAACAATGTTAATTGCTAGTCCAGTTATGATGGTCTTTGTTACAATGAGTGCGCCAGCAGGTATTGGTCTCTACTTCTTCATCGGTGGCCTCTTCGCTTGTGTTCAAACATTTATAATTATGTTAATGCGTCCTAAGATTCGTCGCGAAATTCAAGCTGAACTTGCTAAGAACCCACCAATTGTTAGAGAACGTTCAACAATTGATGCTGTTGAAGAAACAGTGGAACAAACAATTGATAATGTTGAAGATAATCTTTCAAATGTAGCAAAAAATAATCGTAATCGTAATGCTGGTAAACAAAACCGCAAATAAAGATTAACCATTAAAAAAAGCTTACCATTCTTAGAATTGCTCTAAGAATGGTAAGCTTTTTTTATTATACTGTCTAAATTTTTGTATTGCATTTCAACACTAGTCTCTTCTTATCTTTTCGGTTGGTTTAGTAGTAGCTAGAGGCAACGAAATTCTGAATATTGAACCACGCTTCTCAACACTTTCTACCACTAATGTTCCTTTATAACCCATAATGAGTTTTTGTGCGATTGATAATCCAAGACCATTACCGCCTTTATCACGACTTCTAGCTTTATCAACGCGATAGAAGCGATTAAAAACATTTTTTAAGTCATCTTTAGAAATTCCTTCACCAAAATCTTGAATAGCAATTTGAACCATTTTCATATCTTTTGATGCTGAAATATGAATTTCTTTTCTTGTTTCTGAATATTTAACGGCATTATCCATTAGAATAATTAAAACTTGTTCTAAGTGATTATGCGATATTTTTACCAAACTTTCTCCATTAAAATCTTCATCTAAAATAAACGTAAAATCGGGATGTATCATTTTAAAATCATTGAAAATTTGTAAAACAACTAATCGGACATCAACTAACTCATTTTTAAATGTCATCTCTACTTGTTCAGCTCTTGATAAATCAAGCATTTCTTGAACTAAACTCTTCATACGATTAATTTCTTGCAAAGATGCTTCAATCGACTCCGCTAGAACTGCCGGATCATCTTTACCCCACCTGTTCAATAATTCCATATGACCTTGAATTATTGCTACAGGGGTTCTTAACTCATGTGAGACATCTTCAACAAATTGTTGCTGTTGATCAACGTAGCGCTCCATCCTATCTAGCATACTATTGAACAAGTCCGCCAAATCAGATAACTCATCATTTCTATGCATATCTGGGACACGTACATGTCCAATTGGTGTTTCGCCTTCATTAATAATATCAATAGTTTCGTTCACTACTTCAATCGGTCTCAGTAACCAAGATGCCAGGATATACCCTAATATAGCACTACCAAAGGTTGCCGTAATAATTAAAACAATAAAAATTAGAATTAATTTATTACTAATTTTATGGTAATTTTCTAAAGCATTAGTTACTTGTGCATACCCGATTTTTTTGCCAGTTTTAGATGAATAAATAGCTCTTCTAGCAACATATCCATTTGCGCCATCAATTGTTTGGCTAGTAAACGTCATTTTATTTTTTTTAACAAATGGTACGTTTAAATTTCTTGAAGCAAAAACTTCTTGTTGCTTCAAATTATAAACACCTACTGCAATATTTTCTCTTGATAAATTAACAATTACTGCATTTGAGTACAAGTTATTTTCGTCTTTATCTGGTCGAGAATCTGCATTTATCGGTTTTAAATGTTGTGCAGTACTTGAAATTGTTAAGTCTTGATTCTCACGACTTAACTGTTGCGTCACCGTTCTTAAAGTATCTTGTACATCTTTTTTTTCTTTATCTAATAAAACGCCACTAAAACTCTGAAAAATAAGCGCAGAAAAAACGGCAAATATAAGTAAAACACCTATTGCCGTTCCTAATGCCCATTTCCATTTAAGTGACATACGTCTTACTTCTTTTGGATGCTGGGTTATTTTTTTTCTCATGATCTCATTACGTACCCTGTTCCTCTGACCGTTTGAATATAACTTTCTTCACCGCTACGATCTATTTTATTTCGTAAGTAACGAATATAAACATCCACAACGTTTGTTTCAACTTCTGATTCATATCCCCAAACTTTAGCTAATAAAACATCTCTAGCTAAAACAACATTAACACTTTCCATTAAAGCTAAAAGTAGTTCATATTCACGTTTGGTTAGCTCAATAACTTCTTCATCACGACGAACAACACGATTTTCTTTTTCAATTGTTAAATCACGGTAAGTGACAGTTGTCTGTTTTGCAACATTTTGTTCACCCTCTATATCAATACGACGTAACAATGCACGTAAACGCGCCAATAATTCTTCGATTGCAAATGGTTTAACAATATAATCATCTGCTCCATGGTCTAAGCCAGATACGCGGTCAATAACTGAATCACGAGCCGTCATCATAATGATTGGTGTATTTTTAACTTGTCGTACACGGCGACAAACCTCAAGACCATTTAATTCAGGTAACATTAAATCAAGTAGAATTGAATCCCAATCTTCATTTAAAGCAGCTTCTAGACCCGTTCGCCCATCAAAATGAACCTCAGTTTCAAATCCTTCATGTTGTAATTCTAATTCAACAAAGCGCGCTAAATTTTTTTCATCTTCAATTATTAGAATACGACTCATATTTTCATGATCTCCTGTTAGTTTTATTTTATTTTCTCATCCATATACACACAATTTTTAACCGATATCTTACTTTTCTTATTCTACCATTAAATGATATTCTTGCATACACTTTGCACTGCTCAACTCATATAGGTATTCAAGCACTTTTTAACCGTTTTTTTAATATATTATTAACTAAAAGAGTAATAAAATTAATATAACAAACCGTTAACTTTAAAAAATATATCATTAACGCTTTATTAAAATGAAAACTAAAAATTGGAATTAGTTATTCGATACCAGCAGCTTTAATCAGTAAAACCGATAATTCAATTATAAATTTTGCCATTTCAATTTCTTTTACAACGTTAACACGGATTTCTCCATTCAGCATACTCAAAATAACTTCTTCAAAAACCTTATATGAAAAGGTTTTATTCTCTGACAAAATAATTCCACCAAACCACATTATATTTTCTAAGTGTGCCGTTAAGTTAGGATATTAGAATATCGAAATTATACCTTAGCGTCTTAAAAAATAGTTACGGATTATCTTATTCCATACTACCTCATTGGTTAACTATTAAAGTTTTTTCCTTTATTTCAACTAAGAACACAATAAAACCCCTTAAGTTAGATTTTTCTCCAACTTAGGGGGTTCCACTTCAAATAGATAAAATTATCCCAAATGCTTCTTTTCCGTTATATACTTATACTTATATTTTATTTACCATTGGCAAAATAACTTTACTTCAGGTAATTTATGACAATAATTCCATGAACCGTTCAACTCTTTCTGGATCATTATGATCAAAGAAGGCAGATTCTTGTTTGTCTAAGGCAGTAATAGTTGCCATGTCTTCCACTGTTAATTCAAAATCAAATATGTCGATATTTTCTGCCATTCGTTCCGGTCTCACAGATTTAGCAAGTGCTACAATACCACGTTGCATTAACCATTTTAGAATAACTTGTCCAACTGATTTACCGTATTGTTTACCAATTTTTGACAATGTTTCATTTTTAAATAAGTCTAACCGGCCTTCAGCAAAAGGTGCCCATGCTTCCATTTGAATGCTTAATTTTTCATGATAGGCTTCATCCGTTAAACGTTGATTCCATGGGTTCACTTCTATTTGGTTAACTTGAACTTTAGCCACACCATTCATATGAGAGAATTCTATTAATTTTCCGATATCAAAGTTAGACACCCCAATAGCACGTATTTTCCCAGCAGATTGTGCGGTAGCTAAAGCGCGCCAAGCACCATATACATCACCGTATGGTTGGTGAATCAAGAATAAGTCTAGATAATCTAACTGCATTCTTTCTAGTGATTCATCAATTGCCTTCATCGCCTTTTCTTCACCAACATGTTGGATAAATAATTTGGTTGTGACAAACAACTCTTCTCGTGTCACTAATCCTTCAGTGATCGCTCTTTGGATAGCTTCCCCAGTTTCAACTTCGTTTCCATAGGCAATCGCTGTATCTAGTAATCGATATCCTACTTTAATCGCTTGATAAACTGCCTCTGCAGTTTCTTCTAAAGGAATTTGATACACGCCAAAACCTAGTTGTGGCATTTTCACTCCATTATTTAATGTAACTGTATTCATTTAAATCGCTCCCTTTTTATTTAATATACTAAGTTAAACACTTGGAGTGCACTCAGAGTCAAGGATTATGCTATATTATTTTAATATTTGTTTATTTTTCAGCTTTAGGCTACTATTACTATAAGTATTTTAGATTACATATAAGGAGAAAAAGCGATGACACCTATTATCACACTTTGCACAATTAATGACTTAGAAATATTACAAAAGATTAGCATTGAAACTTTTACTGATACTTTCGCTGCAGATAACGATCCAAAAGATTTACAAGATTTTTTGGATACCGCTTATTCTTTACCACAATTAACGAGTGAATTAAATGATCCAAATGCATTCTTTTACTTCGTACATGTTAATGATGAGTTAACTGGATATTTAAAATTAAATATTAACGACGCACAAACTGAAGATGACTTTCCGAACGGCTTAGAAATCCAACGAATTTACATTCGCAAAAATCACAAAAAAATGGGATTAGGTCAACTTCTATTTGAAAAATCTAAAGAGGTTGCCAAAGAATTTAAAAAAGATCAACTTTGGTTGGGAGTTTGGGAACATAATAAACCTGCCCTCTCCTTTTATGAAAAACAAGGCTTAACAAAACATAGCCAACATGATTTTGTTTTAGGCGATGCTATCCAAACCGATTTTATTTTAGTTCTAAACAGTAGTGACTCCAAAAATTAGCCTTTTTATAGAGTGGGAAAATCCACTCTATTTTTATACAAATAATTCTTTATATTTTCGGGATTCAATAGATTTTTTCAGCCTAATTTTTCTTTCATATCCATAAACTAACGTCTTAACGTTAATCCCAATGTGACATATTCATAACGTTCATCTAATAATTATTTTCATATACTATTATAAAGTTTAATAGTAAAATTGTATTGATATAGAGTATGTCCATCATAATCTAATTACGCAATATTTCACTAAAAATATTATTTCTGGAGGATTTTCCACATGAGTATCTTTTTCGCTCTCTTATTTATTACTACTTTTATCACATTTTTGGTATATGTTATTAAATTTATTATCGCAAAAATTAACAAAAAGGATACTAATCATGCAAGAAAATTAATATTATTTAGTTTCCTAATCTCATTTATTTTACTCGTTCTAATTGGTATCACTGCACCTTCTTCAAGTAGAAATGCTAGTGTCAAAGAATCTAGTTCCGCCCAATCAAGCTTTCTGTCTTAAAAAGATTACCAACATAACTTTTATTACTGAGACAATTTTTATTGCTTATTTTACATTACAAAAATCTTTGGAGGAACACGTATTATGAACGTTTTATTTGCACTTATTTTTTTTATTTCAATATATTTTATTATTTACTACACAGTTAAAAGATTTATGACAAAAACTAAAAATCCAAATATATACACTAAAATCAAGAAACGGGTTTGGTACCCTACTGCTGTACTGATCATTTCACTTGTAGGCATTGGGATGACTAGTCAGGCCGAACCAACTAAAAAACAATCGCCCCTTACTACCGTAACAAAAGTTGGCTCTGCCGATAAGAAAAAGGCAGAGTCAAAATATGAATCTATAAAAAAAGAAGTTTCTTCAAAAGAATCTGAAGCTGAATCATTGAGTAAAAAATTAAATGAGAAAGAATCTAAAGCCACTTCTGAAAAAGAAAGTGAATCTAAAGCTAAATCTAAATCTGAAAGTTCTCAAAGACTAGCTGCAAAAAAAGAACAAGAACATTTTAACAGCGTTCAAAAAGAAAATAATTCTACATCTACGGATTCATCTAACGCAGATTCTGTTACTACTGGCGGAGGATCCATCATCGGTAATACTAATTCTAAAATTTACCATACTCCCGGTCAAACTGGTTATAAAATGAGTAAATCAAATGCGATTACTTTCCAAACAGAACAAGCCGCTCAAGATGCTGGATATAGAAAGGCGAAAAAATAATGAAATCAACTAATCATTTATTAATACGTGTTCTAATTTTATCATTCACTTTTATTGGTATCAGTAACACGACTACCGTTTTAGCAAAATCTGATTCACATGTTACTTACGACTATACTGCCAAAAAGCAAGCAGAAGAAATTAATAATAAAGTTGATAAAGAACAAGTGAAATTAGACAAACTTAACAAAGAAATCAAAGAATTAAAAAATAAGTTAGCTAAATATGATAGTAAAGATTCTTCAAAAAAAGAAACAACTAAAAAATCTAAGACACTTGATTTATCATCTCTAAACTATAGTGATAAATCTGAAATAGAAGTTAATAATAATATTCCTACTTTCAGCGAAAGCACCCTATCTACTAGTAAAGGTACTTGGGAAGCGTACAGCAACCTAGATTCTCTGAATCGTGCTGGAACCGCCAATGCAATGTTAAGTAAATCTTTAATGCCTACCGCGAAACGCGAAGGGTTAACTTGGAACCCTACTGGCTGGAAAAATAAACGTATTAGTAACGGATGGTTATATAATCGTAGCCATTTAATTGGTTATCAATTATCAGGTCAGAACAATAATCCAAAGAATTTAATTACGGGTACTCGTGAACTGAATGCACCTGAAATGCTTGCCCATGAAATGGATATAGCTACTTACCTTAAAGAACATCCTAATAACTATATTAGATACCGCGTTACTCCAATATTCAGAGGAGATGAACTTCTTGCTCGTGGCGTACAAATGGAAGCTCAATCTATTGGTAGCTCCTCAATTAAATTCAATACTTACATTTTTAATGTAGAGGCCGGTGTTACTCTTAATTATAGGGATGGTACTAGTACACTAAATTAAACAAATAGATAACGGGCGTATAGATACTTCGAGTGGGTTCAATTCCCACTGCTCGCTTTTTACTATAAAAATATTTGGAGGAATTTGTGTTATGAATAAAAAAATAACAATAGTCGGGATTACTGCCATCACACTACTTTCACTAACTGCATGTGGGAATAGCAAGAATACAAGTAAGGATTCTTCATCTTCTGAGGCTGCATCATCTAGTATTATAAAAGCTAAAAAGGAATCAAGTAAGAAAGAGTCCATAAAAAAAGCAACTTCCGAAAGTAAAGCATCATCAGAATCATCTGCTCAAGCATCTAGCATCTCAGCTGCAAGTTCTTCAATTACCGCAGCTGAAAGTTCTATTGCCGCAAGCTCTTCTAGTATTGAGGCTGAGAAAAATAACGTTACTACCACTGAAAAATCTACAAGTTCATCTACATCAACTAAGATGACGCAATCAAAAGCTGAATCACTTGCTTTAAGCTATTTTAAATCATTCAATAATGAGACAAGCGACTGGGAACCAAAAGTTAAATCAAGCGATACTTTAGATAAAGGTAATAAATATATTGTATCCGTCTTCGATACTGAAACACACATGGTAGAATTTGACGTCAATAAATCTACTGGAAAAGTCACTTCTCCAAATTTAGGATATCAACGTTAATTTTTAAAGAGTGATAACAATTTTGTGTTTGTTAATTTTACATGGAGTCGGTACCTCCTTTAACAGCATTGAAGATCTACTTGGTCATTCCAATGTAAGGATTACCCAAATCTATATAACAGTAACTTCAAAACTATTACAATATTTAGATACTTAACTCAAACGTAACCAAAAGCGTAACCAAAAGAAAAAAAGGCCTATCTAACAACTTTTAAATCGTTGTTAGATAGCCTTTTTTAGTATATTTATTAACTTTTTTTATTGTTCAGTATACCAAGTATAGTGGAATGAACCTGGTTTATCAGTACGTTCATACGTATGAGCACCAAAGTAATCACGTTGTGCTTGAATTAAATTAGCAGGTAAAACTTCTGAACGGTATTGATCGTAATACGTAATTGCTGCACTGAATCCAGGAACTGGAATACCAGCTTTAACAGCAATACCAACGATATCTCGAACTGATTCTTGATATTTTTTAACAATATCTTTGAAGTAACCATCTAATAAGATGTTATTTAAATCAGCTTTTTCGTCAAATGCGTCAGTAATATTTTGTAAGAAACGGGCACGAATGATACATCCAGCACGCCAAATCTTAGCCATATCACCAAAGTTTAAATCCCATTCATAATGTTCTGAGGCAACACGTAATTGTTCAAATCCTTGTGCATAACTCATGATTTTACTAAAGTATAATGCTTCACGAATTTTTTCAATTAATTCTTTTTTATCTAATTCACCTAATTTAACTTCTGGTTTAGGTAAAACTTTACTTGCTTCAACACGTTCTTCTTTCATTGCTGAAATGTAACGTGCATAAACAGATTCAGAAATAACTGACTGAGGAACACCTAATTCAAGTGCACTCTGTGATGACCACTTACCAGTACCTTTATTTCCAGCACGATCGAGGATAACATCAACAATAGGTTTACCAGTGCCTAAATCATCTTTACGTGTTAAGATATCAGCAGTAATTTCGATCAAGTAACTATCCAATTCACCTTTGTTCCAGTCAGAGAAGATATCAGCGATTTCATCAACTGAGAGGCCTAATAAATCTCTTAACAAATGATATGATTCAGAAATTAATTCCATATCACCATATTCAATTCCATTATGAACCATCTTAACATAATGACCAGCACCGTTAGGACCGATATAAGTCACACATGGTGTCCCATCGCTAGCTTTAGCAGACATTTCCTCAAGAATTGGTGCAACAAGGTCATATGCCTCTTTTTGGCCACCTGGCATCATTGATGGTCCTTCAAGTGCACCAATTTCGCCACCTGAAACGCCCATTCCAATAAAGTTAATTCCAGAATTATCTAATTCTGCATTACGGCGTACTGTATCTTCAAAGTAAGTATTACCACCATCAATTAAAACATCACCTTTATCTAAGAATGGTAATAGTTCTGCAATAACAGCATCAGTTGGTTTGCCAGCTTTTACCATGATAATAATTCTTCTAGGTTTTTCTAATGAATCTGCAAAATCCTTAATTGAGTAGCTGGGTACTAATTTTTTTTCTGAGTGGTCTTTCATAACTTGCTCAGTTTTAGCTCCCGTTCTATTATAAATAGCTACCGTACGGCCACGACTCTCAGCATTCAATGCGAGATTTTTACCCATAACAGCCATTCCAATAACACCAATTTGTGCTTTATCCATTATAATACCTCCTACATTTCTTTAATTTTTTGTGAATCAAAAACCATGTAATCTAAGAAAGTATCAGCTACCGACTTTGTCAATAAACCCATTTAACTTTCAACGTCAATTATACACTAGACATCAAAAATTCCTATCTATTTTACCTTTTTTTGTTATACTGATTTCAGGAGGTCTTTCAAATATGAAATTAGTTGAAGTACAAGAATTATATTATGCCATCGATACTTTTTTATACAGTCGCGCAAAAGCAGAATTTTCTAACAATATCCCTACTTTTGACTTAGTTGTCCAAGTTAACGACAAATTATTAACGGCCGATTTTTTAGATTTAAAAGATAGTCGAATTCAAATTTATAGTACCACAAGTCAGCACACTATCGCATCTCAGTCAATTCCTTACGAAAATGACAGTAGTAATGCTTTCATCAGTCCGATAAGAAAAACAATCTTTAAAAATTATCGTTCCGAATTTTCAGGCTGGTCTAATCTTAGTAACAAACCAGAGTTATTACTTCTAGATTTGATAGATTTAATTAAATCTATCAAATCGCCCACTTTTAAGGCTGTTAAAACACCGGCTAAAAATGTAACTTATATTGAAAGCCATGCCAAATTACCTTTTCAATTTTTTGATCCAGAGACAGACTTCAAAATTATAAGTTTGAAAATTAGTGAAAAAAAATAAGATTCAATTGAATCTTATTTTTTTTGTACAGAAAAAGCCTTAACACCATGGTTGTTAAGGCTTTTTACTTAATGTAGATTTAGTTGTTTACTTTTACGACTTCTTTTCCGTCATAAAAACCACAGCTAGGACATACATAATGTGATTTTCTTAATTCGCCACAGTTAGGGCAAGCGCTCATACCTGGGACAGTTAACTTGTAATGCGTACGACGCATTCTCTTACGTGTTTTTGATGTTTTACGTGCTGGTACTGCCATTATCAAACACCTCCTTTAAAATTATCCAAAACTTTTAATAAAAGTATTGTTATGTTTATTCCTCTTCAGAACCATCATTATCAAAAAAATTTTGTAATGAGGCAAATCGAGGATCAACTTTTTCTTTTCTAACCTGTACGAGTTTATCTTCAGTAAGAACTTCCCAGTCGTCTCCGGTTGGTAAATCTTCTGCTTTTCTCTCATCATCAGTCAGTATCTGCATCGGAATCTGTAATAACACATTATCCTCTATCACAGAATTCAAATTGAGCATATCTTCTTCCAAAATAATTACAACATCATTTTTATCAAACCGTTCAAGTGCTTTATCGCGATAGCCTACATAAAATTCATCAACTGAAAAATTTAATGGGACATCGACACTCTTTAATGATCGTGTTGATGGCATTTCAACTGTTAAACTAACGTTAAAATGACCAATGACATCTTGATGATCTGCTGACAGAATGCCCGTAACATGGACTTCTGAAACAGCTGTAATTGTTTTGTTGCGCAGCATTAATCCTTCGGAAAGGTTTAACATTTCGTCAACTTGAAGTGGTTCATCACTTTGTTTTTTTAACTCAACTAAGGACCATTTCATGCAAATATGCCTCCTAATGCAACGCTTATGATTATACCTGTGATTAAAAACATTGTCAATGGTATATCCTTGACAGTATGTTAATTAATTTGTTTAGGTCTTCTAAAAAGATCCGATTTTTTATGACTAACTAGCCCATAAATAATTCCTGCTCGATAATCTAATTGGTAAAGTCCCTCTTTATCCTTTTTACTAATTTTTGTTATTATAGGATATGGCACTTCCTTTTTTAAATGATTAAGCAGCGTTTGACCTTTTTTTGAGAACCCTAAGACATGATAATAAGGCTGCTTATATTGTTTGTCAATTTCATTTTGCTTTATTTGTAACAAAATATAAGTTGCTAGTCTTGAGATTTTTGTATAAGTTACTCGTTTCGACTTAACGGCTTGGACCCAATCATCAAAATTAGCCTCGTCAGGCAACTTTTCGTACTGCTGCAACAAACGATACTCAATACCCTCAGACATGCCATAAATCGACGATAATTGACCTGGTGTTGATAGACTCAACTGATATCGAAGATATGGCCAAAAATCTGTCCAATCGGCCCATCTTTCATTTTCTGAATCAAGTCGAGTTTGATTAGGAACAACTTCTACAATCGATTCTTGATGTTGAACTGCTAATCTAATTGCTGTTGCACTTGTAATTTTTTGAGTATCAACAAATTTTGTTTCATGGTAATCAGCCTCTATACGTTGAATCGGACATAACTGGATTTCGGCTTTTTCGGCTATGCAGGCTTCAGCATAAGCTAAACCTAACAAATCATTAGGCCGATTAATTTGAACACCTGTTTTTTCAAAAACAGCTCGTTGATATTGTGTGGCATACGTTTCATTAAACTGATTAAACTCACTATCTAACGTTTGAATTTCAGTTGCGATAGTCATAAAATCCAAATCAGGATGTTCAGCACCAAAAACAAGTCTGGTTATCTTTAATCCGGCCAATAATTTAATGGCACCTTGAGCAAACAAATCAGCCGGTTGAACAGAAAATGCAACGGGTAACTCAACTATTAAATCAACACCAGATTGCAATGCTTGCTCCGTACGGCTCTCTTTATCAAGTGCAGCTGGAATACCTCTCTGTAAGAATTGTCCGCTCATAAGGGCAATAATCGTCGTATCAGGATACTTTTCTTTTATTTGATTAATCTGATACAAATGTCCGTTATGAAACGGATTATATTCAACAATAACCCCAGTCGTGTCCAAGTAACTCACTCCTATTTATCGCAGACAAAAAATAGTCTTGTTGTTTTATCATCAACTTGACTTGTGCCAAAATCAGCCGAAATTTTAATATTCTTAAATCCAGCATTTTTTAACAATTCAGTATACGTATTAACTGAATATGTTCGTTCATGATGGTCCTCAGTTAGACGTTCAAATTGACAGTTAGTATCATTTTTGACAAAAAAAGTTAATTCATGAACGACACTGTGTGGCTCTTCATCTTTAAATGTTGACCACAAAAAAGCTTGATCATCATCCTGATAGTTGTACATATAACCTGGATAAATCTCATCCGTTTGATAGGTTGAGATAACATCAAAAATGAATCGACCATTTTCTTGTAGTAATCCATGAATTGATTTAAAAACGTTTCCTACAGCATCAGCGTCAGGTAAATAACAAAATGAGTCAGCAAAACAAGTTACCGCATCAAATTGTGGTAACTCTGCCTCTTCCAAATTCATCATATCACCTTGTACTAAAGGCAAGGATACATTCGCATCCTGTGCGTGTTGGTCAGCAATTGATAACATTTCTTCAGATAAATCTAAACCAACGACTGAATAACCAGATTGCGTTAAAGCAATTGCTAATTGACCTGCACCACAAGCTAATTCAAGAATTTCAGTTTTCTTATCAGGAACTTGTGTTTCGACAAATGTTTGCCAAGAATCATATAAATCAGGATCCATTAATTGATCATACAATTTTGAAAAGGTGGTATAAATCATTATTCTTCAATCCATGCTGATAAATCTACAGATGCGCCTTCAGACCAGAATTTTTCAAGATCATAAAATTCACGTGATTCAGTTTTAAATACATGCACAATTAAATCTCCAAAATCTAATAAAACCCAACTAGTTGAATTACGTCCTTCAATACGACGGACTTCAACACCTGCTAGTTCTTCTTGATCTTGAATTTCTTTGACGATAGCCTTAACTTGGTGAGCTGAGTCAGCTTGTGTCACCATGAAATAATCAGCTAATAGACTAATTTCATGGACATCAATAGCCACCGTCTTTTCGCCACGTTTACTGTCAGCAGCCTTAACTGCGATTTCTAATTTTTCTATACTATTCATTATTACTCCTCTATTCTGCGACCCATTTATTAAAGGTCAAAATTGTTTTAGGATACACTCTTTTATTGGTATTAATTAAATAACTTAGTGTATGTTTTGTTTCAAATCCAACAGCTGCATCCAAACTTTCAAATGCTTTTTTTCGTGCTTCAAGAACGCCAGAGAACGTCCTACCTTCTTCGATGAAATCAGCGACGTAGACAATTTTATCCAACAAATCCATCTCAACATCGCCTGTCGTATGCTTCACAATTGATGTTAAAATTTTATCATCTGTAATACCTAATTCATCATGTATCAACTCTGCGCCAACAATTCCATGCCAGATAGCATTCCCCCAATTTAATAAATCAGGATCCATATGTTTTTGCTTAATTGTTCTGATAAAGGTGTCATCTGTCCGCTCCTTGGCATAATCATGAATAAGTCCAGCAATACTTGCTCTTTCAATATCACCATTATTATTTTGAGCAAGTTCAATTGCAGATTTTTCAACATTTAACACATGCTGAAATCTTTTTTCACTCAAAGTTTCCTTCAAAATCTGTACTAATTCTTCTCTAGTTCCACTAAAAAGATTATTAGAATAAACTAAATTATTCACGATACAACCCTTCTTTCTCAATATAATTTGAGACTGCCTTAGGTACTAAATAATTAATTGAACAGCCTTTTTTTATCTTATCTCGAATTTGTGTTGAACTAATATCAATTGTTGGTACATCAACCCAAAGTATAGGATACTGACTTGTTTGTTCAAATCCCGTTCGTTTAACTCCAACAAAATGTACTAATTTTACTAATTCATCAATACGAGACCATTTCGGTAAATAATCTACCATATCGCCGCCAATAATAAAATAGTAATCATTTTCCGGATGAGCTGCTTTTAAAGCAACCACAGTGTCATAGGTGTAGCTAATACCACCGCGATTAATTTCAGTATCTTCCAGCTTAAACTTATCGTTATCCGCGATACTTTGATTAACCATATCAAGGCGATACTTTGCATCAATTGCTTCCTTTTTATCCACATGTGGTGGTGTTGCATCCGGCATAAATCGAACTTCACTTAATCCTAATTGCTGACAAACTTGATCAGCAATTATTAAATGACCTAAGTGAGGCGGATTAAACGTACCCCCGAGAATTCCAACACGCTTTTTCGTATTATCAAGAATGGGTTTAGTCTTAAATTTCGTAACTAAATTAATTTCTTTTAATTTTTGGACTTGAATAGTCAAGCTAAAAACCTCCTCAAAATTTTAAATTAAGCGAGTAAATTAACTTTGTCAGAGATATCTCGATTTTCGACATCTGTTGCTGCTTGATAAAGCACTAATGTATGACCAATCACTTGAACAACTTGAATTGAACTATTAGATTCAATAAAAATACGAACTTCATTTGTATCAATTGTTGCATTTTGTAGCATGTTAATTTTGATTAATTCGCGTTTTTCAATTGCTTCGCGAATTTGGTTTAACCAGTTAGTAGACACGCCTTCTTTTCCAACTTGGAAAAGTGGACGTAAATGATGTGCCTGACTGCGTAGATATCTTTTTTGTTTGCCTCTTAATGTCATATGTTAGTTAACTCCTCTTATATCATTGCTTTACGTAAAAGAACCGAAACACCTTTTGGTGCCCAGCCAGCGACTTTAGCACCCTCATTAATGGTTACCCATCCAAGTCCGGCAAAAACTAAATCACTTTTTTGTGTTGCTTTAAATTCAAAACGAACTAATTCTGGGAAGTCGTTCATTTCATCATCTGTTGGTGGATTTAATAAACCACCAGCATGTTTCTCATAAAATTCACTTGCAGTCTCAGTTTTTGTTCTATGAATCATTAAATCATTATCAAGATAAACGACAACACCAGGAGTTCCCCCTGAAATGTAATCAAATCTTGCAACAGCCCCAAAGAATAATGTTTGGTTTTCATTTAACTGATAGACGCGTTGTTTAATTTCTTTTTGAGGAGAAACTAATCTTAGCGCCTTACCTGATAGATAATGAGCCATCTGGTCTTGATGAATAATACCTGGTGTATCAATTAAAGCTCGATCATCGTCCAATGGAATTTCAATCTTATCAAGCGTAGTTCCTGGGAATCTTGAAGTTGTAATCAGGTCTTGGACACCTGTTCTTTGTTTAATGATTTGATTAATCAATGTTGATTTACCAACATTAGTTACTCCAACAACGTACACATCACGGCCTTCACGATACTTTTCAATTAATTCTAATAATTCATCAATCGCAAAGTTTTTTGTTGCACTTGTCAATGCAACATCAATTGGTCGTAATCCTTGTAAATTAGCTTGTTGTCTCATCCAATCCTTTAACTTCGAACGTCTCAATGACTTAGGCAATAAATCAGCTTTATTTCCAACCATTAAAACAGGATTATCACCCACAAATCGATGTAATCCAGGAATTAGACTACCATTAAAATCAAAAATATCAATAACGTTGACGATTAATGCATCAGCACTACCAATTTGATTCAATAATTTTAGGAAATCATCATCAGTTAACTTAACGTCAGCAATTTCATTGTAATGTCGTAGTCTAAAACATCTTTGGCAATATAGTTCATTTGTTTCAAGTCCTTTTTTTACTGCGGATTTAGGTGTATAGCCTAATTCATCTACTTCTTCACTTTGAATTTTTGAGCCACAGCCAATACAAAAAAGATCTTCGTCAATTTCTGGTACTTCAATTATGTCAGTCATCCAATGAATTCCCCCATTTAGTTTTAAAATCGTGTTTTTTAATTAAGTGATTTTTAATTCTTTTTTCAATGAAACGATTAGGTTTTGTATTCCAAGCGTCTGATTCAACAAGTGGTTTAACCAATATACTTTTAATGCCCGCATTATTCGCAGCAGCAATATCAGTCATCAATTGATCACCTATTAAAACTAAATCTTGATTATTCATCTTAAATTCATTTTTAACTTGGTTAATTCCTTTTGTAAATGGTTTTAGAGCTCTGGAAACAAATGGTAATCCAATATGTTCCAGTGCCTTTTCAATACGTTCGTGACTATTGTTAGATACAACAATCACTGGAATTGAAGCCGCAGCTATAAGCTCTAACCAATTCTTCAATTCTGGGGTTCCGTTTGGGTTATCCCATGCAATTAATGTATTGTCTAAATCAGTCATAACAACTTTAATTCCATGATTTTGTAAATCCTCTGGTGTTAAATCATAAATTGATTCAACCATCCAAGTTGGTTTATATCTCTCAAGCATGTTAGCTACCTCAATTTTAGAATAATAATCTAAGTATAATGTACTTTCAACAAAATTGCATGTTTTCCATGAAAACAAATGAAATTAATTTTATTTTCTCATTTTAAAATAATAGAAACGAGTTATTTCAATTTTATATTGCTCTTTTTAAGATTATATTTTGTCTTATTAGTTACATAGACCATAATCATTGATATCACATAAAATTTTTTTGATTTCACTAAAAATAACATACTTAACTTATTTACAGAAATTTTATTAAAAAAAGAGGATACTTGACAATTGGTCAAGTATCCTCTTAAAAGTTATTATTTACTTAATGCTTTTTTAGCTTCTTCTGCAACAGCAGCAAATGCTGCTGAATCTTTAACAGCTAATTCAGCTAACATTTTACGGTTAACTTCAATTTCAGCTAATTTCAAGCCATGCATCATCTTGCTGTAACTTAAACCATTCATACGTGCTGCAGCGTTAATACGTGCAATCCATAGACGACGGAAGTTACGTTTTGTTTGATGGCGATCACGGAATGAATATTGGTACGATTTCATTACTTGTTGTTTAGCTACCTTAAATTGGATATGTTTTGATCCACGGTAACCTTTTGCTAATTTAAGCATTCTTTTGCGACGTTGACGTGTAACGGTTCCACCTTTAACTCGTGGCATGAAAATTCCTCCTTATTGAGCCATTTAAAAATGGCATCAATTGTCTAATTTATATTTATTATTTCATTTGTGAAAGCATTTGTTTGATACGCTTGTTATCTGATGCTGACACTGTAGTTGATTTGCTTAATTGACGACGTTGTTTCTTAGTTTTACCATGCATACGATGACTTGTATATGCTTTAGAGCGTTTTAAGCCACCATTTCCTGTACGTTTAAAACGTTTTGCTGATGCACGATGAGTCTTTTGTTTTGGCATAATCTAATATCCTCCTAATATAGCTTTACTTTTCAGCCTTAGGTGCAAGCATCATGAACATACTACGTCCATCCATCTTCGCTCTTGATTCAACTGATGCAACTTCTTTAGCTGCGTCAGCGAAGCGATTCAAGACATCACGTCCGATTTCTTTATGCGTAATTGCACGGCCTTTAAATCTAATTGATACTTTAACCTTATCACCTTTTGCAAGGAATTTTGAGGCATTTTTCAATTTTGTATTGAAATCGTTAATATCAATCGTTGGACTAAGTCTAACTTCTTTAACATTAACAATCTTTTGGTTTTTACGGGCTTCTCTTTGTTTCTTTTGTAATTCGAAACGGTACTTCCCGTAATCCATAATCTTAGCAACAGGTGGTTTTGAGTTAGCGGCAACAACAACAACATCTAAATTAGCAATTTCTGCCATATCTAGTGCTTCTTGTTTCGTTTTAACACCAAGTTGTTCGCCATCATCACCGATCAAACGAAGTTCCGATGCGCGGATACCTTCATTGACCATTTTGTCTACTTTATCAACTGCTATGGCAATGCACCTCCAAATTTTTTTGAGAAAAAACACAGAAAAACGGGCAACAATAATAAATTATCGCAGCCCGCTTGAAATCCATTTTAATTGGAATTTAATTTCAATAATATTCTGCCCAGAGACTCTTTGTCTCTTCAGGCGAGAAGCGGGAGCCTCTGCTTTTTCTTAACTTTTATATCATACCAACTTGAAGACTCATTGTCAAGCAAATTAAAATGAGTCTTTTTTATGCTTTACGACTATAGTTGGCAATTTCTTTTGTAATGTTGTTAATAAAATCTTCTTTTGTAAAGATATTTGAATCATCTTCACCATGTCGACGAACAGAAACTGTATTTTCAGCTACTTCATTATCACCGACAACTAAAATATAAGGTACTTTAGTAACTTGCGCTTGACGCATCTTATAACCCATCTTTTCGTTACGTTCATCAACCGTTACTCGTACACCACGAGCAACTAAGTTAGCACGTAAATCATGCGCATAATCGGCATGAAGATCGTTTTTAACAGGAATAATTGTTACCTGTTTAGGAGCCAACCAAGTTGGGAATGCTCCTTTGTACATTTCTGTTAAGTAAGCTGTAAAACGTTCCATCGTTGAAACAAGTCCACGATGAATCATAACAGGACGGTGTTCTTCACCATCATCACCGATGTATGATAATTCAAATTTTTCAGGCATCATGAAATCTAATTGAATTGTTGATAACGTTTCATCATTTCCTAACGCTGTTTTTGTTTGAACATCTAATTTAGGACCGTAAAATGCTGCTTCTCCTTCAGCTTCGTAGTAATCTAAGCCTAAATCATCCATAGCACCTTTTAACATACTTTGTGATTTTGTCCACATTTCATTATCATCAAAGTATTTCTCTGTGTTAGCTGGATCACGATAGCTCAAACGGAATGAATAGTCAGCAATCCCAAAGTCATCATAAACTTCCATCATTAAACGAAGGACGCTTTTAAATTCTTCTTGAATTTGATCAGGAGCAACGAAAGTATGACCATCATTTAATGTCATTTCACGTACACGTTGTAAACCAGAAAGTGCACCTGATTTTTCATAACGATGCATCATTCCTAATTCAGCAATTCTGATAGGAAGATCACGATATGAACGAATATGATGCTTGTAAACTTGAATATGTGAAGGACAGTTCATTGGACGTAACTCTAACTCTTCGCCATCACCCATGTCCATTGGTGGGAACATGTCTTCGCGATAATGGTCCCAATGACCAGAAGTTTTATATAAATCCAAGTTGGCTAAGATTGGTGTGTAAACATGATCATAACCATTTGAAACTTCCTTATCAACAATGTAGCGTTCAATCGTACGACGAATTGTAGCACCATTAGGTAACCAGTATGGTAATCCTGCACCAACTTTTGGATCTACAAAGAATAAATCTAAGTCATTACCAATTACTCGATGATCGCGTTCACGTGCTTCTTGACGACGAACTAATTCAGCATCTAAATCTTTTTGTTTAAAGAACGCTGTACCATAAACACGTTGTAACATCGGATTACTTGATTTACCTTGCCAATATGCACCAGCAACTGATAATAATTGGAAAATTTTAACATCAGCAGTTGAGCGTAATTGTGCGCCATCGCTTAAGTTAACGAATTCACCTTGTTTGTAAATTTCAACTTGTCCATTTTCATCAGTAGCTTCAACTACTAATTCAGCACGATATGGGTCACCAGCAAATAATTCAAGAGCTTCAGCTTTTGAAACTAATTGACGTTCAATTTTCAAATTTTCTTTAACAATTGATTTCATCTTATCTTGAATTTTCTTCAAATCATCAACGCTAACTTGTGTTTCACCATTATCTGTATCAAAATAGAAACCATTTTCAATATCAGAACTCATACCAAATTTCATACCTGGGTATAATTGTTGTAACGCATTAGCTAAAACTTGAGCAGCTGTATGCCATAAAACGATTAATCCGTCTGCAGATTCTTTAGTAACAATTTCGATAGCGCCGTCTGCCTCTAATGGACGAAGATAATCAACCAAAACACCATTGAATTTACCGGCAATTGATTTTTTAGCTAAACTAGGACTAATTGACTTTGCAACGTCTTCAGTCGTAATACCTGAATCAAACTCTTTAACTGCGCCATCTGGAAATGTAATATTTATTTTTGACATGTTAACTTCCTCCATTGTTTTAATATTTTTTGATACAAAAAAAGTCCCTAATACACAAATAAAATCGTGTATTAGGGACGTCGATTAACGTGGTTCCACCCAAATTCAAAGTTTTGCCGAAACAAAACTTTCTCCATAGATTTTAACGGATCCAATCCGACCTGATAAAAATCAGGCAACATTATGGAAGTGGTCATCACTTATTCTCTGCCAGAAAAGCTTTCAGCTATGCTTTCCCTCCCTGCGGACATAAAAAAAGAATGTAATCTTCCGTATCAATTTAATAACTATTTAACCATTTTTAGTGAAATTTAGCAACTATTATTCTTATTTAGGTCGACGATTTTTTCCAACAATCTTAACTTCTTTTGCTAAAAAGTGAATTCGTTCCATAATTCTTTTTGCCTTAAGAGGCTCGTCTTCACCCTTTTGACTAATACGTAAATGCTCATCTTCTAGTTGTTTCATCGAAAAATTAGAACTAAAGAAAGTTGGTAATTCTTCTTGCATGCGATATTGTAAAATAACACCTAAAATATCATCACGAACCCAACTAGACATTGCATCGGCACCAATATCATCAATCATTAAAATTTCAGATTTTTTAACAGCATTTAGCATGTCATAAACACGATTATCACTAATAGCATTTTTAATTTCAACTGCAAAACTAGGGAAATGCATTAAAGTCGTTTGGTATCCTCGACTTGCTAATTCATTGGCCATAGCACCTAAAAGATATGTTTTACCAACGCCAAAGCTACCATAAAAATACATTGCTTGGTGATAAGATTTAGGACTATCAACAAATGTTGTTATAAATTTTAAACTCTGGCTAAGTGCATCCCCACGTTCATCCATATCAAAGCCATTCATAGTCGCGTTTTTGATATCTTTAGACATACTCATTGATTTAACTCGCTTAGCTAATGCTCTACTTTTTTGAGCCTCGATAAAAGAATCTGTTGGTACATAGGAAACATCAATCATATGATTATTCAAAACCAATTGTGGCTTATAACCTGGTGCTATCATTCCTTTACCAAGAATAATTTTATTTTTTTCAGATAAGAATTCATACAATTTTGCATCAGCGCGTCGAATACTATCCTCTGTTAATTCAGCTTTATTTCTATCTAAAAAAGCGATGACATCTGAATCTTCATAAACTTTTCTCATTAAATCACGATAATTAACATTAGGATATCTTTCACTCAGGTTGTCCTTTTCAAGAAATTTTTTGATTTCTGTCCCTAAATCTTCCATCATTTTCCTCCTTTGGGTGCTGTTTTATTAAATTCAGCAAGTTGTCTTTTTAGTTCATCCTTATCAACTTTTACATCCACTTTTGGTGCTTGATAGTCATCTTTAGCCCAATCAGGCAATGTCTCTTTTTTAATTATTTTTCTTTGTCGTTGGTTTGACGCCTTAGTTTCAGTCTTTTTATTGTTAAATTGTCGAACCTGATTAATGGCTTCTTCAGGTGTCTTCACTTTTTGCTGTGACCAATCATTAGCCATAGTATCGACAAACGATTTATTAAGTGTTGATAAATCACGGTCAATCAAAATGTAATGAATCAGAATATTAATGACTGAATTAGAAAATATCTGTCGTTGAATAAGTTGCTGTAACAGATATGCTTCACTGTCAGTGACATATCCACCCTTGCTTTCTTTTAACGATTTCAAAAAATCAAAAGGTTTATAGGCTTCACTCGCAAGAATTAACTGCGAATCCTCTTCAGAAAAACCAACTTTTTTTAGCGTTTCAACAGATTTCATATTAACCTTTTTATTATCACTACTTGTTAAATCTTCTTGTTTTTTCAGTTTAATTTGTTGATTATATTTGTGAGCAATATGTTGCTTGAATGAATTATAATCAACTTCATTTGTTGATAAGTCAGCTGAATCTCCAATAAATTGGGCCATTTCGATTTCATCAATACCATACAAGAGATGCTCTGAAATAATTAAATCCCGCTGTTCATTGATATTATCCAAAGAAACGAAACTCTTTTCCAGTAGTTCAATAAAAAATTTAAAATCAAATGACTCAATACTACCTGACTCAACTAACTTTTTCGGTATCTTCTTGTCCGTTGAAAAAACTTTTTTACTTTCAGAAATAATATCAGGTTTATTAGACAAATGATCTTGATTAACTTGGAAAACATCTAAGAAACTTTTAGATGTTTCTTTGAAGCCATCTAATTTTAAAATTGGTAACGCAAATCGAGTGGTAATTTCTTTGTACCTACCATCACCAATCGATTCCCAGAGTAAAGTGCTTAGTAAATCATCTGTAAAAAAATCAGTTGCTTGCAAAGGTCGACGCAATTGATAGACAACAACTTTTCCTATTGCATCCTCTTTTTCAAAGCTCTTCAAAAGCCCTAAAGCTTCAAGGGCACTTCTTGCTTCATAAAACATTGCTATGTCAATATTTAGTAATGCAAGTAATTCACTATGCATCTTTCGATTAGATAATTGTGGATTTTGACCTGCCTCACCTTTCAATAGAGCAAATAGACCACTCGCAATCACACCCATAACAGGTTGATACAAGTAGTCTAGTCGTTCAATATCATCATTTGTAACTTTTTCATCCATTAAAACGACATAACCGTCTTTCGGACTCATATTTCCGCATATATCAATCATTGATTATCATTCCTTCAAATCCGGTTTATCTGTAGGTGTTTTATCACGAGCCATCATTTCATTTAATTCTTTTAAGAAAACACTCATATCTTTAAATTGGCGATAAACACTAGCAAATCTAATGTACGCAATTTCATCTACATCAGCCAATAATCCCATAACATATTCACCAATTAGTTGGCTAGAAATTTCATTTTCACCTAATGCTCTAACATTATTTTCCACTTGATCCACAAGATGAGTGATAGCTTTCATTGAAACTGGTCTTTTCTCAGCAGAACTGATAATACCTTTAAGAATCTTTTCACGATTAAATTCTTCACGTGTTCCATTTTTTTTAATAACAAGTAGTGGTGTAGCTTCAACTCGTTCAAATGTTGTGAATCTAAATTCACAATTTTCACATTCACGACGTCGTCTGATAACGCGACCTTCATCTGTTGGTCGACTGTCAACGACTCGAGAGCCATTATGTTGGCAATGTGGACATTTCATTGTGACACCTCATTATTTTTTATTTACATTATTTAACCATTAATTTGATTACTAAGCCAGTTTAGCACTTGAACCCTTGTAACGGCAACCGTTGTTGAATTATCTATTACAAAATCTGCTAAATCTTTTTTCTTTTGAATGGGCCATTGTGCTTTAACCCTTAACATCGCCTCATCTAAAGACAATTCATCCCGCTTCATTAAACGTTCTAATTGTGCTGTTTCAGGTACATAGATAACCATTACTGCATCACAAAGTAATTGGTAGTTTTGCTCAAATAATAAAGGCATATCCAAAATAATTAACTGGCTACCTAATTTTTTTTGGACTTCTATTTGTGACAAGATTTCTTTTCTAATAGCAGGAACCATAATGCCGTTCAATTTTTTTAACTCTGTTGCATCATTAAAAACTAGCTGACCTAACTCTTTTCGATTCAAATTCCCGGTTAATGATAAATATTTTTCACCAAATGTTTGAATGATTATTTTTAATGTTACAGATTCTGGTTCAACAGCTTGTCTCGCAATAACGTCTGCATCAATAACTGTGATATTTTCTTCTCTAAAAATACGACTAACTGTTGATTTACCTGTTGCTATGCCACCAGTTAGTCCAAGAATATAAGTCATTTTTAAACTTCCTTTAACGGTTGGCAATGTGGACAGTAGTGTGTCCCTCGTTGTGCCACTTTTATTTTAACAATAGGCGCTCCGCATCTAGGACATGGTTTTCCTGTTTGACCATAGACATTCAAATCAAATTGGAACAAACCCGTCTCACCAAACGCACCCGTATAGGATCTAATTGTTGTTCCACCAGCTTGTACCGCAGTGGCTAGCTCAAGAATAATATTTTTACGTAATATAGCTAATTTCCTATCAGAAATTAAATTTGCTGGCTGTTCCGGATTAATTTTACTCATCCATAAAACTTCATCAACATAAATATTTCCAAGACCAGCAACCGCTTCTTGATTTAATAACACAGGCTTGATTGCCATATGCTTACGAGATAAATATTTTTTGAAATAACTGAGCTTAAAATCATCTTCTGTCGGTTCTGGTCCTAGCTTCTTAAGTCCCGAAAGTTCACGTTCTCGACCTGTGGGGATTAGTTGCATGCGTCCAAACTTACGAACATCATTGTATCTTAAATCTTGCCCATCAGTTAAATGAAATATGACGTGGGAATGTTTTTCAATTGGTTCATCTGATCCACGGACAAAATATTTGCCTTCCATTCTTAAATGAGAAACCATTGTCATTTTACTATCAAAACGAAAAAGTAAGTATTTACCCAGTCTATCGATTGATTCAATCTTTCTACCTTCTAATTCACGCTTAAAATCTAGTACATCCCCAGATACAATTTTAGGCCATAAAACATCAATTGATTTAATTGTCTTACCTATAACTAATTGACTAAGACCTCTTCGAACCGTTTCAACTTCTGGTAATTCTGGCATATAATTACCCCCAACCACTTTTTATTTAGTATCAAACCAACTATCACCAAACGCACTCTCAACTTTTAAAGGAACCTCTAAAGAAACAGCAGCGTCCATAACTTCAGGAACTTTCTTTTGCAAGATAGCAATTTCTTCTTCAGGTGCTTCAAAAATTAATTCATCATGTACTTGTAATAACATTTTGGCTTGTAAATGTTCTTCTTCTAACATTTTGTTCATATTAATCATCGCTACTTTAATAATATCCGCAGCACTACCTTGAATTGGGGTATTCATTGCAGTTCTTTCAGCAAAAGAACGTAAATTAAAGTTTCGACTGTTAATATCTGGTAAATAACGACGACGATGGAATAATGTTTCAACATAGCCCTTATCTTTAGCTTCACGCACAACGCTTTCCATGTAGTTCTTAACGCCTGTAAATTCATTTAAATAAGTATCAATAAATGTTTGTGCTTGTTTTCTAGTAATCCCAATATTTTGTGACAATCCATAATCACTAATACCATAAACAATCCCAAAATTGACTGCCTTAGCTGTTCGACGCATATTTGACGTCACGTCATCTGGCGATTCTAAACTAAAAATTTTCATTGCTGTATTAGCATGGATATCGATTCCTTCTTTAAAAGCTTCTTGCATATTAGCATCATGCGCAATATGGGCCAAAACACGCAACTCAATTTGTGAATAGTCAGATGAGAATATTTTCCATCCCTTATGTTCAGGTATAAATGCTTGTCTAATTTTCTTACCTTCAGGAACGCGGACCGGAATATTTTGTAGATTAGGATCTACAGATGATAATCGGCCTGTCGCTGTCAGTGTTTGTAGGTATCTTGTATGAACTTTCTTATCTTCATGTCTAACTTTTAATAATCCTTCAACATACGTTGATTGAATTTTTGCAATTTGTCGATATTTTAAAATTAAATCTGCAATTGGAGCTATTGTACTAAGTTGTTCTAAAACATCAACTGCAGTTGAGTAACCTGTTTTAGTTTTTTTAACAACAGGTAATTTTAATTTTTCAAATAAAATAACGCCTAATTGTTTTGGTGAATTAATATTAAATTCTTCACCAGCTTCACTATAAATTTTAGTTTCCATATCACTTAAAATAGTTGAAAATTCCTTTTTCATAATCTTCAATCTATCGGCATCCACATTAATGCCTTGAATTTCCATCTTGGCTAATACAAGTGAAAGAGGAAGTTCCATATCCGTGTACAAATCCATTTGCTCATGATCAACTAATCCGGCCATTAATGGTTCTTTCAAAAGATTTAAGGCGTCAACTTTCGATGCCATATGACTAAAGAAAATATCATCATCTTCTGGAATTGCACGTTTAACGCCTTTACCATATACCTCTTCATCAGACTTAACGTCATAGTAATCATGTTTCTGTGCAACTTTACTAAGATCATTACTATTATCACTTGTATCTAACAAATATGAAGCCAACAAAAGATCGAATTCAGTTCCTGCAAGTTGAATGTCCAATCGGTTCAATGCTACATAATTACGTTTAAAATTAAATACATTCTTTTTAATTTTATCATTTGAAAGAATTGAAACTAAAGTTTTAGATTTTAACAAATCAACATCTCGTGTTACGAAAAATTGATTGCCATCACCTATCGCAAATCCATCAAAATCTGCTGTATGATAATTATCTTCCAACATCTCTAAATAAAAAGAAATTGGTTGTGATAATTTAGATAATTCATCTAAATTATCACTAGTTAATACTTTATAATCTGTCTTTTTAGGTTCTGGAAATAAATTCATTTCTACACTATCTGATGCTGAATTTAAATTTAATTGACTTAAAAATTTTTTAAAATCCATTTTTTCATAGAAAGCAACTAACTTATCTAAGTCTTTTCCATCCCATTTTGTATCAGGAAAATCGATTGTGATAGGTGCATCTTGTCGAATTCTGGCTAAATCTTTGCTCATAAATGCTTGATCTTTATCTTCAATTAAATGCTCTTTCATTTTACTTTTCTTTAATTGATCAATATTTTCGTAAAGATTCTCCATTGAGTCATATTCTGTTAATAATTTAATTGCAGTCTTCTCACCAACTTTAGTAACACCGGGATAATTATCTGACGTATCGCCAACTAATCCCTTCATATCAATAATTTGCAATGGTGTTAATCCAAATTTTTCCATTACATGCTCTGGTGTAAATTTTTCGATTTCACTAACGCCTTTTTTTGTGACAGAAACTGTTACTTTATCGGTTGTTAATTGTGTTAAATCTCGATCTCCAGTCACAATAGTCACATTATATCCAGCTTCTTCACCTTTTTTTGCCATTGTGCCTATAATGTCATCTGCTTCAAAATCAATTAATTCGTAAGTTTTAATGCCGTATCCTGCTAGTAATTCTCTAAAATATGGCATTTGTTCTTTTAGTTCTGGCGGTGTTTTTGATCTACCGGCCTTGTAATTATCATATTTTTTAGTTCTAAATGTTGTCTTTCCTGCATCAAATGCAACTAATACATGTGTCGGTTTTTCGGTATCTAATATGACATTCAACATATTATTAAACCCATATAATGCATTTGTATGTAACCCAGCTTGGTTTGTAAATCTATCTACAGATTGGTACAATGCAAAAAATGCACGATAGGCAATACTGTTTCCATCAATCAATAGTAGTTTCTCATTAGTATTAGTCATTTAATATCCGTCTCCTTTGAAAATCTCTATCTCTATTTTACCAAACATCAGCCGTGATTAATAATGAATACGCTAATAACTCAATAAAGTAATAAAAACCCCCAAGTTATAAATCCTTAACTTGGAGGTTTAACCTTCTTATTTATGAATTACTAATCTCTACCACCGTAACCAAAGATTTGTAAGAATGAAATGAATAAATTAATAAAATCAAGATATAACATTAGTGCACCTGTCATAGCTAAGTTAGAAACTGAAACATTGCTATCTCGTTGTAAAAATACTTGTCTTAATTTTTGTGTGTCCCACGCTGTTAAAATGGTGAAAATAATCACAGCGATATATGAGAATACGTAATTAATAAGTTCACTTTGTAAGAATAAATTTACAAATGAAGCAACAATTAGTCCAACCAAAGCTGCTAATGCCTGTGTGCCTAATTTAGTTAAATCTCGTTTAGTAACATTTCCTAAAATGGTCATCGTAACGAATACAGCCGAACTTGCGGCAAATGCAGCAATGATATTCCCGACTGAATACATTGATATAATCAACGACAACGTTACGCCCTCAAGTACAGAATACCCCATCAATAAAGCAAATGTTACAAATGGTGCCCTTGATGCCTTTACGTTAATATTTAAGACAACCACCAATTGGACAATAAATAATGCCCAAATTGACCATGAATGTTCTGCCATAAAGCCATAAACTAATTTTTGAAATACTGTCAATGTTAAAAATGCTGTGACAGCTGAAACGCCAACTGCAAGCGCCATATACCCATATAATTTTGCTAAAAAATGATTTAATCCATCTTTTTCATTAATAATAACGCTATTTTGATTATCCATCTTATTTTCCTCCTTGTTAATTAAGAAATCATGTTTAAAATATTGTGATTAATACACTAAAACCTATTACAACTAATTTAATAAAATGAAATAAGTTAGAGCAATACTACTTATTTTAATCAGAATACAACATGACTTTTAACCTCATACAGCATTAACCTTTTTAAAGGATAACCCCTTGTATGTATAAGGACAAGTGTACCAAATCATGTAAAATTATCAAGAATTTTCACTTTTCGTAAAAAAAAATTAAGTAATAAAAAAGAAATGATTCGAAAATCATTTCTTTTTCAGCAACTAATTATTTTTAAAACTTAAATTACTCAATAATTCTTCATATGCATATTCATATTTTTGGACATCTCCAGCGCCCATAAAAATAACAACTGCATTATTGTAATCAAGTAATGGCGAAAGATTATCAAGTTTGATAATCTCGCCACCCTTAACAATCTTTGCACCAAGATCTTCACTAGAAACATTACCTGATGTTTCACGAGCAGAACTGAAAATATCCGTTAAATAAACCTTATCGGCAAGATTCAAACTAATTGCAAAATCATCCATCAACGCAATAGTTCTACTAAACGTATGTGGTTGGAAGACCGCAATTAATTCTTTATCAGGATATTTTTGACGAGCAGCATCAATTGTTGCTTTAATTTCTGATGGATGATGTGCGTAATCATCAATAATTGTCATATCACCAATATACTTTTCGCTAAACCGGCGTTTAACCCCTTTAAAACTTAATAATTCACTTGCAATTTCTTCTAAATCAACTTTTTCAAAATACGAAACAGCAATAACGGCCAAACTATTTAAGATATTATGTTCACCAAAAATTGGAATTTGGTAATGACCTAATGATGTATCGTGATAATAAACATCGAATTCAGAACCTTTAGTTGTTCGTTTTATATCACGAGCTTGGAAATCATCAGAATCCTTTGTACCATAATAATAAATTGGAACATCAGCTTTTATTTTACGGAGTAAAGGATCATCTCCCCAAGCAAATATTCCTTTTTTGGTTTGTTTTGCAACTGTTTCAAATGAATCAAAAACGTCATCAATACCAGTAAAATAATCTGGATGATCAAAATCAATATTAGTCATAATTGAATAATCTGGGTGATAGGCAACAAAATGTCGACGGTATTCATCTGCTTCATAAACAAAGAATCTTGCATCAGGTTTTCCTTTACCAGTACCATCCCCAATTAAGTAACTCGTTGGTGCAATACCACTTAAGACATGTGCAAGCAATCCTGTTGTACTTGTTTTACCATGAGAGCCGGCAACACCAATACTTGTGTAACCTTCCATTAATCGACTTAACATTTCAGGATAACTGACAATATCTAATCCCATTTCACGTGCCTTTTTAAGTTCAGGATGATCCGCTGTAAATGCATTTCCCGCAATTACAGTCAAACCTTCATGGATATTTTTTTCATCAAATGAATAAACCTTAATATTAGCTAATTCTAATCCACGTTGTGTGAATGTATATTGGTCAATATCAGAGCCTTCAACCTTAAATCCTTGATCGTGTAAAATTAATGCTAAAGAACTCATCCCTGAGCCTTTTATTCCTACAAAATAATATACTTTTTGGTTATTCATCATTATCCCCTTTTCTGACATTATTCATTCATAATTTTACCATAAAATGAGTTAATATTCAGTTTGTCGTTAAAATTCTTCTCTCATCCGTCTGAGTTCATCTTCATTTAAATACACATCTCGAGGTTTCGACCCCTTAGCATGTGAGATATGTTGCTGATTTTCAAGTTCGTCAATAATATTGGCAGCTCTATTATACCCAATTGAAAAGACGCGCTGTAATTTAGAAGTTGAAATGGTTTGTTCGTGCGCAATAAAATCTAAAATACCTGGCAATAAATCATCTTGTTGTTCATTTTGATCTGCCATTTTTTTCAGTCCATCTGGATTAAATGCATATCTTGGCTTTCCTTGAGTTCTAACAAAATCTGTAATTAAATCTACTTCATCTTCTATATACGTTCCTTGTAACCTAACAGCCTGACTTGATCCATTACCTAGATAGAGCATATCGCCTCGTCCAAGTAATTTTTCAGCACCGGCCGTATCCAAGATAGTTCTCGAGTCAATTTGACTAGAAACCATAAATGCAATTCGAGTTGGAATATTATTTTTAATTGTACCCGTAACAACATCAACACTTGGTCGTTGTGTAGCCAGAATTAAATGAATTCCTGCTGCTCTAGCTTTTTGTGTAATTCTTGCAATATATTCTTGAACTTCATTTGAAGCAACCATCATTAAATCAGCTAATTCATCAATAATAATTAAAATATACGGCATCTTTAGGCCAAAATCGCCATTAGCTTCTGCTTTTTGATTAAAGTTACCAATATTTTTAGCTCCAGCTGCAGCTAATTTTTGATAGCGTTCTTCCATTTCATCAACAGCCCATTTCAAAGCTGCCGAAGCTGCTTTTGCATCTGATATAACAGGTGCTAATAAATGAGGAATATCATGATATGGCGCTAATTCGACAGCTTTAGGATCAATCAATAACAATTTAACTTCGTTTGGTGTTGCCTTATATAAAATAGAAACTAATAAACTATTGATAAAAACTGACTTACCAGACCCTGTAGCACCAGCAATTAATCCATGCGGCATTTTTTGTAAGTTAGTTACTTGTGCTTCACCAAATAAATCGACACCTAACGCCACCGTCAATGGTGATTTATTTTCTATAAACACTGGAGATCTCAATACTTCCGAGAGAAGGACTGGTCTTGATTTTAAATTAGGTATTTCAATTCCAACACTACTACGTCCAGGAATTGGCGCCTCTACACGGATATCTTTTGCAGCAAGCGCTAGTTTCAAGTCATCAACAAGGTTGGTAATCTTACTTACCTTAACACCAGCAGCTAATGATACTTCAAATTGGGTCACCGTTGGCCCAACTGTCCAGCCATCAACTTCTGCATTAACATGGAATGCTTCCAATGTATTATTTAATACATCAATTTGAGAAAGTACCCAATCATCTAATTCACCAGCATTTTCTAAAATAGGATCTGGTAATAAATCAAGTGATGGAAATTGATAACTTGCATCTGACCTTTTGACTTCTTCATCTGACTGATTATCATAATAGCTATCTTGTACCT